>JALVRO010000319.1 GCA_027031265.1 Bacteroidales bacterium
AGAAATAATCCCATCGAACTGGCTTGGGACTGGTACGGCAATCCTCGCTTATAGTACCATCCCCACAATCATTCAAGCTATAATCATAACCCAGTTCCTGAAACTGCCACATCATCTTAGGCCCTGGGATAGTAAAGAAAAATGTTGTCAACCCTTTACTTCTTTCCAGCGCTGTGTGCAAATCCTTAACATTATAACTCGCTGTGGAATTTCCATACTCCAGAGCCTTGTACATCAGACGCTCCTCGTCATGACTCTCCATAAAAGTCAAATTATTTGGATAAACAAATCCACGATTCTGATAATAAGACCAGGAAAAATCCGACCCATCCTTCCAGCCCATCAAGGTCTGTGCAAAATTATAATTCATGTTCTGCCACAGCAGAAAACCATAATCAGCCAGAACCTTCTCTTCACTATTATCAGCAAAATGCTCTAGCACAACGTAAGCATCAGGATTAACAGACTTTATAAAGTCATAATACCCCTTGAGAATATCTATCCTGGACTGGTCATAAGCAGACCACGATCCCAGATCAGATGATCGTCTCTGTGTAAAACCTTTTGACAGGTCAAATCTGAACCCATCTACCTTAAACTCTGTCAGCCAGTACTTGAGCACATCTTCGACAAACTGCTTTGTTGCCTGGCTCTCATGGTTAAAATCATACCCTGGGCTCAACGGATGTGGCGCATGCTGGTTAAACCACGGATTATCAGCCGAAGGTATAGCATTCTTACTATCCCAGTACATCCTAACAAGAGGACACTGGCCATAAGCATGGTTAAACACAATATCCATTATCACAGCAATACCTCGCCTGTGGCACTCATCTACAAACTGCTTGAAATCCTTTTCAGTGCCATAATATTTGTCCACAGCAAAGTAAAAATCAGGATTATAACCCCAGCTTATATTGCCTTCAAACTCAATAATTGGCATGATCTCAATAGCATCGATTCCCATGTCTTTCAGATAATCAAGCCTGGCCGTGACGTCCTTAATCGCCGAAGACTTCACAAAATCACGTACCAGAAGCTCATAGACTGTCAGGTCTGGCTGCTTCTCACTCAGACTACGAGGCACAAAATCAGTTACCTGCCACTGGTATTGGCTTTGCCCTGTCTGCAGAATGCTAACAATACCTGTGGTCTTGCCATCTGGATATGGCTTGAGTTCTGGATAACTCTCCACATACTGGTCATTCCATGGATCAAGAATCTTATGGCAATATGGGTCAGCCAATCGCAAATTACCATCTATAAAATACTGGTAAGCATATTCCTTCCCTTTCTGCAAACCGCCTATACGCAGCCAGAAATGTGTGCCGTCTGGTGTGCGCTTCATAAAATACCGTTCATCAGCCTGCCAATCATTAAAGTCTCCTATGACAAAAGCATATTTCTTTCTTGCAGGAGGATCCCACAATACCAATACAACAGAGGTATCACTTTCGTAATTAATTCCATTATACACTCCTGCAGGCAAATCAGCCACCTCTGGCTGTCCCATTACCAGGAATTTAACAGTATCATAAACCACCTGTGTGCCTTTCATTGCTTTGGCCACCAAATAATGATTTCCCTCTGACAGGGAATCTGCCCACATCTCCTTAACCGCCGAATCCACTGTGGAAGTCATCATAGTAGAACCATCCACCAGCAGATCCAACTCATCACTATTTAATGCAAATGCAGAAAAATTTATCACCTCGCCCGGTCCATACAAAAACTTGAGCCTATTCGGACTGGTTATCCTCACTGCCAGGTCATTTCTCTGATAAACAGGTAGGAAGAAATCACCTCCATCCTCTTCCCTGGCCACAATAAAATCATTTGGCTTATCTGGCGACACAGGATCAGCGCTGCGTATTACCATGGCTATCCGTAGCACATGCTCAGTTGAATCAGTAATACCATAATAGTTACGAATATTGCTTATTTCCAGCTTATAAAGATTAGGTCCTACCCGTGTAAATTTGGTTTTAGGTAAATTCTCTCCCCAGTCCGAAACCACATGCAGCCATTCAGTAGGACTTGTGCTCTTGTTTGTTATCACACCTGTGTGAGCATAAACATCGCCACTGTATCCAGACAAAGCACCATTACCCAGCGTAGCATCAAAGTATATAACCACACTACTGTCTTCCACAGGCAAAGCAGGTACAGTAAAAACTGCCCCGGTCTTGTATACTGCTGTAGGAGTATCCCTTGGTTGTATTTGTTCCTGAGCAACCTGGTAAGTGTAATTCTGACCACCGTTGTTAAAAAAATTTATTGTAACAAGGTCATAATCGGCCGGGGTGGGATTGTTCAGGCTGTTCAGAGCCGCTGTGCTCGTGGTAAACACATAATAAGAAACATCAGTCCCACCTGCCTGTGCAGGTATAATGCCAATTGCCGTGTCATTGCTAACACTGCAAGTAACGGCACTGGACGACGCCCAACCATCTGTAGTATAACGTATTACCACACTCTGGCCCGCTGCCGGCAATGTATCCAGGACAATTTTCACTGTCACATCCTTGCCACTCTGAACTGTACCCGTTGCCGGCTCCTGGAGAAGTGTATCAAGATGCGCCGGACGGGACGAAAACTCCATAAAAATCGCACGTGTATTATGATAGCCATTATCCTCAAAGTTGACAACATACCACTTGTCTGGATTCAGTGTTATGCTATTGTCCGTGGCACCCTGGTAAGTATATGCCTGAATGGTATTAAACGAGACTGTGACATTTGCCCATTTATTCTTATAATACTGCCCTGCTGGACCACTGGTAAACAGAAAGTTAAATGAACCTGAAGGTACCTGCCCCCTTGTGCCCAGTGTGTTAAA
>JALVRO010000320.1 GCA_027031265.1 Bacteroidales bacterium
CACCAAATACACAGAGGAATACAATAAACTCCAGCAATTAAAAAAACAGCTCTCCGAACTCATAGCCATGGCAGAAAAAGAAAAATCTGAAGCAGACTATTACCAATATCAATTTGACCAGCTCGAAGAGGCTAATCTCAAACCCGGTGAACTGGCAGAATTGGAGGAAGAGCAGCGCCGTCTCTCACACACAGAAGAAATAAAAAACGCGCTGGGACAAATCACATACCTGCTAAACAACGAAGAGACCAGCGCCACGGATATGGTACGCCAGGCACAACGATCGGCAGAACAGATAACAAACTTCTTTCCCGGGGCTAAAGACCTGGCACAACGTCTGGAAAGCGCATTTATAGAGCTACAGGATATTGCCTCTGAAGCAGAGGTATTGTTTAATGATGTGGAATATGACCCAGACCGCCTCGAAATAGTCAATCAGCGTCTGGATCAACTTTATGACCTGCTCCACAAATTCTCTGCATCCTCTATTGATGAGCTACTGGAAATAAAACAGGACCTGGAGAAAAAACTCCTGTCCATAACCAGCTACGACCAGCAAATAAGCCAGCTACAGGCACAGGTCGAAGAACAACAAAAAAACGTACAGCGCCTAGCCGACGAACTTACCAAAAGACGCATGGGGTCTAAACCAAAATTCGAAAAAGAAATACTACTACTTATCACTGAGCTGGGAATGCCAAACGCCAGATTCGAAGTACAGATAGAACAAACCGAGCTCTCCACATACGGACAGGATACAATAACATTCTTTTTCTCTGCTAACAAAAAAATCGATCCACAACCTATTACAAAAGTTGCTTCTGGCGGCGAGCTCTCCCGTCTGATGCTGGCTATCAAATACATTGTCTCACAGTCCAGGACACTACCGACAATAATCTTTGACGAGATTGACACTGGTGTCTCTGGTGAAATAGCAGACCGTATGGGACAGCTTATCAAAAAAATAGCTACCCGCCTCCAGGTTATAGACATTACACATCTACCACAGATAGCAGCCAAAGCCGACACACACATGCTTGTCTATAAAGAAGAAAACCAGGACACCACAACCACACGAATAAAAGTGCTATCGCAGCAGGAACGTATACAGGAAATCGCCAAAATGCTCAGCGGACAGAGCATAACAGATGCAGCCATTGAACATGCACGCCTTCTTTTGCTTGGTTAAAGCATACCATTTTGCTTGAACCAATCTATTGATTTGCCCACAGCCTCACGTATGACAGTAGGCTCATAACCAAGCTCTTGCATCGCTTTCTTGTGGCAGAAATAATTATCCAGACTCAGAAGCCGTTTGTTCATAATATCAAACTCAAATTTTCGTCCAAGCACATTACCCAGAAAAGTAAGCACACCCGCAGCTGCTGTCATAAAAAAATCAGGTATCCTGACATAAATCTTGCTTCGCCCCTCAACCTCTGCTATTATCCTGAAAAAATCTAGATATGGCATATTAGACCCTGCCAGTAGATAAACCTCTCCCAGACGACCTCGTTCCAGTGCATTGACCACAGCTCTGGCAACCTTTTCCACATCAGCAAAACTCTTACCTCCCCGTGTATAAAACACCAGCCTGCGACCATGAACATATAAAATCATTCGCCCACTCGACGGCTTTGTATCACGAGGACCGATTAAAAACGTCGGAGCAACCACCAGTGCAGGAAAGCCAGTATTACGGTACTCATTCAGCACAGTCAGCTGCGCTGCAAACTTCGTATAAGCATAATGAGACCGTACCAGCCAGGGCATGAACCCGCCCTCTTCTGTTCCTGGATTTTCCAGAGGCCCCGGCGTGAAACAATTAGCCGTGCTCACATAGATAAAACGTCTGATACCAGCCTGACGTGCTACTTCGACCAAATTTTCTGTTGCTTCAACATTTACCTGCCAGAAACGGTCAAAAGTAGCATCCACCTGGGCCGTAAGAGCAGCTGCATGTATAACATAATCGCATCCTTTGACAGCGCGCTCCAGATCAGACTTAATGGTTATATCCCCTGTGGTTTTTTCTACTGTGCAATCTTCTATTGCCTTTAGATTACTGGTAGGACGGACAAGAATGCGTATATCATATCCTCTTTGACTCAGCTGACAAACGATGTTTGCCCCTAAAAGACCACTTGCGCCTGTGACTAGTACCTTTGACATGTTGATATTTTTTTGACACGTGTAATTCTTTGCTATAAGTCCTTCGTAAATACCACTTGCGTATAGGATAAGGAATAGTTTTTATCAACAGCCATGTAAATTTGTTAAAAAAACCAGGGACTATGGTCTCCCGTCCCACAAAAAGCCTCTTCATCAAGATTTGTGCTGTTTTATCTGCACTGAGTACAAACAAACGCATGCTTCGGCCATGGCTGTTTATCTGGTCTATGACCTGTTGATTTGTTGGCATTGGTCCTGGATAAGCTATAGATACCATAACATTTGTACCCGAGAGCTCAATGGCCAGACTCTTGGAAAAATAGTCAATAAAAGCCTTTGACGCTGGATAGATTGTCTTGTATGGCAAGGGATTAAGGGCTGCCAATGAGGCTATATTTAACACATAAGCTCTTTTTTGCTTCATCAGCAAAGGTAAGAGACGGTATGTCATAATTACGGTTGCCCGGACATTCAGATCCACAATCATGTTTAGAAAATCTTCTGATGCTTCCAGAAACTTATAAGTGCCGCCTACTCCAGCATTATTAATCAGCACATCCACATCATAATCCCTGGTAATTTTTCCTGTGACCCGATCCATATCTTTCTTACATGTCAGATCTGCCTCTATTGTGACGATGTCTACTTCATATTTCTCTTTTATGCGTTGTGCTATATCTCTGAGGTTTTCACCAGGTAGGGCTATCAGAACCAGGTTGCGTCCCAGTCTGGCGTTCTCCTCAGCCAGGGCAAGCCCCAGACCACGACTGGCACCTGTTATTATAGTATAGGCCATAGCCTCATGTTTTACTTTACTCAAAGTTATTTTTTTATTTCAGACTGCACAAGTTTAAACTATTTTTTATAAATTTCTGTATCAATATACAACACAAATACTTAGCCCATGTGTGATACTCTTTACAAATCTTTTTCTGTCCAGGAACATGTTTTTGCTAAAAATTCTGACCGGGACCCCGAAGAACCCCAGGTTCTAGAACTTGCCAGGCCATCACTCCCTGATAGACACACATACTTATTTCCACAAAAAGATGCTTATATTAAACAAAACCTGCAAACACTGGAAAAAGCATTTTTTGACCTCTCGCCTTCTTATCAGGCCATTATATCCCGCCCCACATGGATATGGGGAGCAGAAATGGGGGTTAATGAACGAGGCGTCAGTATTGGCAACGAAGCTGTCTTCAGCTTTGCCAGGCTTAACCCACAGGGACTGCTGGGAATGGATATCTTACGCCTTGCCTTGCACAGTGCTGCCAGCGCAAAAGAAGCCGTGGAAATTATCACATACTTGATACAACACTTCGGGCAGGGTGGTAATTGCGCTTTCCGTGGCACACTTACTTATCACAACTCTTTTCTTGTTTCGGACTCCAGACAAGCATTTGTTATCGAGACAGCTGGCAAAAAATATGCTGCCAGACAACTGCAAGATTTCTACTCTATTTCAAATATTTACACAATCGGCAATGACTACGACCACAGCAACCTGGAAAAACGAGTGAATTTCCGTCGTCGCTACCAGGCCAGTGTTTATAATATCTTCACTCAGGGTAATGTACGCCGCAATTTTACCATGCAGGAACTAAAGACCCTGGCTGAACCTATGCACATACGAAATATTCTGCGATCTCATATCAAATCCACAGAGCCACGACACTCCATGGCATCGGTATGTATGCACTCCCCACGCCTTATCAAAAGTGAGACAACAGCCTCAATGATAGTTCATTACAAAGAAGAACAAATGCTCCTGTGGGCCACAGCTTCGCCTACCCCCTGTGTGTCTCTCTACAAGCCGCTGACTTTCTCCTTTGCAAGGAGAAGCGCCCTGGTCAAGGCGCCGAAAAATTTAGAATTTTTCAGTCAGCGGCGTCTGGCCACACGCAGGATTTTATCATATCCTGGACTTATGGAACAATTTCACAAATGGCAGGCAGAATATGAGGCCAGCTGCTACAGGCAGTTAGAAAACTTCGCTCACATGGACGACGGTCAGCTCACAAGCATCATAGACGGGTGCTGGGACAGGGAGCAACAAATTATAGACACAGTCCTAGCAAAATAAGCCAAAAGCTAAAAAAATACGGAGAGCCTGCTGCCCTCCGTATTTCTACATAAACTTATAGCGTTTACTTACCCTGTTCTTCCTTGTGACACTCTCCAAGGATAATACAATTGAACATTTTGTCACATAAAAGGCTTTACGTATCCTTCCCGGCATTACTTAATAAAGCCTCTTGCTCTGAGCAGCGGCATTACTACCGGCTTGCGGCCCCGGAACTGTATATAAAGCTTCATTGGGTCTACAGCTCCACCGCTTTCCAGCAAATGACGGAACTTGGCAGCTACCTCTGGGTTAAACAGTCCCTCCTGGCGGAAATAATCAAAAGCATCCTGTACCAGCACATCAGCCCACAGATAGACGTAATAGCCTGCACTATAGCCGCCTGAGAATGCATGCTGGAAATATGTCGAGCGATAACGCACTACAATCTGTGGTATGAGTCCTATCCTGTCCATTGAAGCCTTTTCGAAAGCATTAACATCGTAATCCTTCTGCTCTGTTATGGTATGCCAATCCATATCCAGATAAGCAGCAGCCATATATTCAACAGTAGCAAAGCCCTGGTTGAAATACTTGGCATTGTCAATCTTCTTTATTAGCTCATCAGGCATGACCTCACCTGTCTGGTAATGACGGGCATAAACTCTCAAAACTTCAGGACTGACAGCCCACTCCTCCATTATCTGGCTTGGTAGCTCCACAAAGTCCAATGCTACGTTAGTTCCAGAAAGTGTACGGTATGGAACATTTGTCAGAATCTCATGCAGAGCATGACCAGTCTCGTGGAAAAGAGTGCGCACCTCCTCGAGAGTAAGCAGAGAAGGCATATCCCCAGTAGGCTTGGTAAAATTGCATACAATGGATACAACAGGAGGTACTCGCTTGCCATCCTTGTAATATTCACCGCGGAAAACAGTTGTCCATGCGCCGCTACGCTTGCTCTGACGTGGATAAAAATCATAATAGAGCACAGCCATCAGTGAATCATTACCCTGGTACACGCGGTAAGCCACCACATCTGGGTGATAAACTGGTATGTCATCTGCCCTGCGGAAAGTCAAGCCATAGAGACGATTAGCAGTATAGAATACACCCTTTTCCAGCACATTCTCGAGCTTGAAATAAGGACGCAGTTCATTCTCATCAAGGTTGTACTCCTTTTTACGGACTTTCTCGGCATAATACCACCAATCCCATGGCTGTAGCTTGAAAGTATCACCATCGGAATAAATCATTTGCTGCAAATGCTCTGCTTCTTTCCTGGCTGCTGGCAGAGCCTTGTCCCATACATTATCCAATAGATTATAAACAATCCCAGGGGTCTTGGCCATACGGTCTGTCAGACGAAAATCTGCCCATGTCTTATAGCCAAGCAGACGTGCTTTCTGTAAGCGCAGATTAACGATCTCGTTGACAATAGCTTTATTATCCAGGGAATCATTATGATCGCCCTGTGTGATGTATGCTTTGAATAATTGTTCTCTCAAATCACGACGCTGTGAGTATGTGAGGAATGGTATGAGCATGGGTTTCTGAATAGTGAAAACCCATTTACCGCTATCGCCTGTTTTCATTGCCATCTCAGCAGCTGCCTGTATCAAAGATTGTGGCAGGCCAGCCAGATCTTCTTTTTTGCCAATGACCATCTTATAACGATTAATCTCTGCCAGGACATGCTGGCCAAATTTGAGGCTAAGCAAGGATAGCTTTTTGTTGATTTCCATCAATTCTTTTTTCTTGTCCTCAGGCAAGAGTGCACCATTGCGCACAAACGCCTCATAAGTTTTCTGCAGCAGCATTGAGTCTGCCTCGCTCAGGCCCAGCTTTTCTCGCTTATCATAGACTGCTTTCACACGATCAAACAGCTTTGGATTCATATAAATCTTGTCCGTATGTTCCGAAAGCATTGGACTAACATCCTGTGCAATCTTCTGCATCTGAGGGCTGGTAGCTGCCTCATTGAGGTTAAAAAAGATATTAGATACATTCGAGAGAACTATACCGCTCTTATCCATGGCAACAATGGTATTCTCAAACGTAGGTTCATCTGGATTGTTAACAATTTTATCTATTTCCTGATTATGAAGCTTTATTGCTTCCTTAAACGCAGGTAAATAATCATCGAGTTTTATCTTATCAAACGGTGGTACACCTTCGGGTGTATCATAGATCTCCTGTAGCAAAGGATTGTTCTTTGCGTCCATCTTTTTGTTGTTTTTACATGAAAACAGAAACATTGTAACCACTGCCAGACCAATAAACAGCAGACTGAAAAGTTTTTTTGCACCCATAAATCTGTAATTTTTAAATCTTTTGTTAAAGTTAAAAAAAATTTCACTCACCTGGTTTTTTGTTCAGATAAAAATCCTGAACCTTTTGCGCATACTTCTTTGTTTCTTTCCAATCTTTTTCATAAAAAAGACGTATCTGCTCCAGATACTGTTCAGAGATAAGGGGTTCACGGGAAAGGAAGAAATTAGGCACCAGCCAGGCAAAATACAAAACCGTATAACGGGGTATCATATACCACAGACGCTCCCAGAAACGCAAAAACCTGTTATCCTCACGCAAAGGCCTGATAGCCACACCCAGAAAACGGCCAAAGCGCTGCATAACTTTTAGCTGTCTCTCTGCATAAGAGGTATGGCGTGGTGCAAATGAAATGCTATCCAGGGTAAAATCTGCATCAAGAAAGAGCGACAGCTTATGAAGAAACCGCACAGGATCATGACGCAACTCATCATAGAGCATTACAAAAGGAGGATTATCAAAAAGCTGCTCGACCAGCTTTATTTTGGGCATATACATGCCATCTTTTATCTTAAAATAACCACCATCACGCTGTAAATCAATAAAATCCTCAATACTACCAAGAAAACCATTCTTTACAAAGCGACGATACTCCGAAGCAAACCACGAATCCTGACGGCGAAAAACAATAATGACTTTTGTAGAAGGATCAAACTCTGCCCATTTCCTGATCTCCTTTTCAAACTGCTGATCATATTCCTGACTGACCAGATAACGCTTGTGATTGGTCCTCTCAATTATAGCCATACTCTTGTAATACAGAGGCTTGGGGATATAATAAATGCCCTTGAGCTTTGGGAAAAAATTTAGCTGAAGAAACTTTGTCCCTGTCTTTGCAAGTCCTGTGTGCAGAAAAATCTCTTTGTCCATGTACCCTGTCTTTTTGTAAGATTACTGACAAAGGTAACCATTTTTCATAAGCTATAGTAAAGCCTGGTTTTATCAAAAAAAATTAAAATTCGCTCAAGCCCTCATCCTGAAGCTGATTTTTTTCGTTAGATTTTTAAAAAATTCTTGATTCTAAATTTTGTTTTTTAACCAAAATCAATTTTCTTTGAATTCCGCTTTCCGCGAAAAAGAGCTAATAATCAACATATTACAAAAAACTCATTTTTTTTGTTGTGAAAAAAATATTATTGCTAACTTTAATTGATAATTGACCAGACAACATTTAAGAAAAACAATACTATAAGATGAGTAAAAAAATCACACGTGAACATTTAAGGAAATATTTAAAAGAGTATTTCGGCTTTGACAAATTCAAACAAATGCAGGAAAATATAATAATGGCTGTATTAGAAGGCCATGATGTATTTGTTCTTATGCCTACAGGCGGAGGGAAATCACTTACTTACCAACTTCCTTCAATGCTTATGGATGGTACAGCAGTTATTATCTCACCACTCATTGCTTTGATGAAAAATCAAGTAGATGCTATTCGTGCTTTCCGTGCCGAAGAAGGTGTTGCACACTTTATCAACTCTTCCCTTACACGCAAACAGTTACAGCAGGTCAAAGATGATATTATTGGCGGCAAAACAAAACTGTTATATGTAGCTCCTGAATCTTTGACCAAAGAAGAAAACATAAACTTTCTCCGCTCTGTCGAAATTTCCTTTTACGCGATAGACGAAGCACATTGTATCTCTGAATGGGGACATGACTTCAGACCAGAATACCGCCGTATCCGCCCTATTATAAATGAAATTAAACGCCGTCCTATTATGGCTCTCACAGCTACAGCCACACCAAAAGTCCAGGACGATATTCTCAAAAACCTTGGTATCCAGGAGGCTAAAATCTTCAAGACCTCATTCTTCCGTCCTAATCTTTATTACGAAGTACGTCCTAAGGTAGACCCAGAAAGACAGATCATCCAGTACATCAAAAACAACCCTGGTAAGTCTGGTATTATTTATTGCTTGAGCCGTAAAAAAGTCGAGGAATTAGCCGAAATCCTCAAAGCTAATAGTATAAAGGCTCTACCCTATCACGCCGGGCTGGACT
>JALVRO010000321.1 GCA_027031265.1 Bacteroidales bacterium
TAGTAAAACATGCTTTACCAGAAAATTAACTAAAATTCAAAAAACCAGAATGTTATAAATTTTGATTAATTTTTCATTTTAAGAAATTTGACTTTTTGTTAAGCATTATTTACAAATTTTATATTTATTAAAACAAAAAGGACTAAAAACCAATCACTAAGGAAGATTCTTTAAACTTTTAGTTAAAAAATACTAACTCTTGTAACTAACTAATCTACAATAAATTACAGACTTCTAAATTTCTCATTTACAAAGCGCAGGAACTTTAAAACAGAATTCCTAAACAATTTTTTCATCTTCTACTTAAATTTTTTTTTACAATAGAAGAACTACAGGAAAAACACACTTTAAAACCGCATAAACGGTTACAGACCTGGCATAGCTATCTATAACAACACACAAAAGTCCTATTTTATCTGAATACTAAATAGTCGCAAACTTAACTAAAACTATTACAAATCAAATCACTACACTACTCTATATAAAAAGCCTTGCTGGTTCCCCAGCAAGGCTGACTAAATTCAGGAAAAATATTCTATATCACTACAGTAACCTACTTGTTTATGTGATTAGCATAGGCTACCCCAGAATAGTAAATCAGATCTTACTTAGCATACTTTTTCTCAAATTCCTGCATTACCTTGATCAATGCCTTAACACTGCTTACTGGCAAAGCATTATACAACGAAGCACGGAAACCACCAACAGAGCGGTGTCCCTTAATACCGATCATGCCGCGGCTTTGAGCAAACTCCAGGAATTTTGCTTCCAGGTCTTTGTATTCCTCAGCCATTACGAATGTAACGTTCATGCGAGAACGGGCTTCTGCATCTGGAACATTAGCCACGAAGAGCTTATTACGCTCTATTTCGTCATATAGCATCTGAGCCTTTTCTTCGTTACGTTTCTCCATTGCTGCCAGGCCACCGTTTTCCTTGACCCACAGCAGCGTAGCATAAACACCCATGATGTTCATTGTAGCGGGTGTGTTATACATAGATTTTTTGTCAATGTGTGTTGTGTAACGAAGCATGTTAGGTATTGGGCGGTCCTTGACGAGATATTCGCGAGCAAAATCATCTTTAACCACAACAAAAGTAACGCCTGCAGGACCAATATTTTTCTGTGCACCGCCATAAATCAGAACATATTTACTTACATCAACAGGGCGGCTCAGAAAATCAGAAGACATATCAGCAATCAAGGGTACAGGACTATCAATATCGTGTTTAATCTCTGTACCTACAACGGTATTATTAGTTGTAATGTGCATGTAATTAGCATCCTCAGGAATTGTGTAATCCTTTGGAATATAGGTATATCCCTTATCCTTGGAGCTAGAAATTATCACCTCGCCGTAAAGCTTTGCGTCATCAATAGCCTTGCTTGCCCAACGGCCAGTATCCAGATAAAAAGCCTTGTTCTTGAGGAAGTTCATAGGCACCATACCAAACTGCGTGCTGGCGCCGCCACCAAGGAAAAGAACGCTATAACCCTCAGGGGCATCAAGAAGCTCAAGCAGTAGCTTTTGTGTATTCTCCATCAACTGGCCAAACTCCTTGCTACGGTGTGAGATAGACATGATAGAAATGCCAGTACCAGCAAAATTCTTAATTGCATCTATAGTCATCTTATATGCCTTATCGGGCAAGATGGCAGGGCCTGCGTAAAAGTTATGTACTTTAGCCATTTTTCTATGTTTTTTAAGTTTTTCTATGTGCAAATTTGTAAAAAATCAGCAAATTTCATAATGCTAAAAATCATTTTTAGTTAAAAAATTATGAAAATTTTCGGAGATACCCTCACCCTGGCCTACTCTTCGAACAGAACTAAGCGACGAAGAACTTAAACTTCCAAGATAGGGAGACGACGAAGAACTTAAACTTCCAAGATGGGGAGACGACGAAGATTGGCAACCGGTTACTCGACGAAGATGGGGAGACGACGACTAACTACAACTTACAAGATGGGGAGACGACGAAGATTGGCAACCGGTTACTCGACGAAGATAGGGAGACGACGAAGAACTTAAACTTCCAAGATGGGGAGACGACGAAGAATCAAATCTTTTAGATAACAAAAACTTTACCTACCTTTATCTCAAAGGTAATCTTCATAACATGAAAGTCGTTGTACTGGGAGCCAGTCCCAATCCTATGCGTTATTCTTACAAAGCTATACGTCTGCTCTTGACTCACGGACACAAACCAGTCCCCATTGGCATTCGCGAAGGTGAGATAGACGGTATAAAAATAATTAAAGGCACGCCTCAGGTAAATGACGTGCACACAGTGACGCTTTACCTGGGCCCTGCAAGACAAAAGCAATATTATGACTATATCCTCTCACTCAATCCTAGGCGTGTAATTTTCAATCCTGGTACAGAAAACCAAGAGCTCAGGCAAATCCTGGACTCACAAGGCATCAGTACCGTGGAAAACTGCACTCTGGTAATGTTGCATACAGGAATCTTTGAGGGCGAATATTAGTAGCTTAAAACATTATACAAATAATGGTAAACGAAAAGCGGCAGCCTCGCTGCCGCTTTCTATCACAGGTTACTAAAAAACAAAACTACTCTTCATCAGGTCTTCCATGCAAAGGAGGATATTTATCTGTCATCAGCATGAATTGGTACATCACCAGGCGAAAAGACCAACGCAATGTTCCGACAACAAATCTGTGTAATCCTTCTGGATATTTACCAGTTATCAACACTACCCACCATGCTATAGAAATAACAATAGCAGTGACTAACCATCTAATATAAAGTCCTATCATGTGTGGAATAAGCACATAAAAAAAGCCAAAAAAGAGTTTTAACAACAAATCTCCAACGCCCAGATGCTCTGGATACTCTACTTCAAAAACAACACTCTCATCAACAGCATTCAATCCAAACTTTGGATAGCCATCAAGCAAATTCAAAAGTCGGGCATCTACACGCAATAACCATCTTAAAAACTTAACCTGAAATTCATACATACTACGCGGGTACCTACCTGTAAACAGGATTGACCAGAAAGCCAGAAAAGTCAGAATACCTGACCAAATTTCTAGGAAGGACAATACAAAAAAATGAGGTAATGCAATGTAGATGAGACCAAAAAATGTTCTTAACAATAATTGACCTCTTGAATACCTCTCCTGACGTAAAATTTCAAATTTCATGACTAAAGGTTTTAGTTTTTTTTAAAATTTTAATAAACAAAATTTATATTACAAAAATTTTGCCTTTTTTATTAAAAAAAAAAAAAAAATTTAATTAACAAAGTACATTGTCAATCAAAAAACTATTATGAAAAATCAAGTCTTCTTACTTTCTAAAACTCGAATCTGTCATTAATACATACTAGCATTTGCGACAACAAAGAACAAAAAATTTCTCAAAAAATATATGACCACAGGTCTCAGGTAAAACACATGATTCATTTATTACCAGACACAAATAATTACTTACAATTTTTTTGAGAAAAAATTTGCAAGTTTTCGGCAAGGTATTTATTTTTGCATTGCCTTTCTTGGTCAAAGGCTCTTTGACAAGCAAATAGAAAGCCGGTCCGGTAGTTCAGTCGGTTCAGAATGCCGGCCTGTCACGCCGGAGGTCGCGGGTTCGAGTCCCGTCCGGACCGCAAGCTAAAGCCCTGAAATTCATTTTTTCAGGGCCTTTTTATTATAATTTTTACCATACAATTCTTACAAACCGCAACATCCTTTGCGTTCCCATCGCGTTTATAGAGGCTACAAAAAACTTAGTATCTTACCATATCCCAACAATCCTCTAAAAAATTACCTCAGAATTTACACGCAGTACTTACAACTCCGGTCCATAATGATTTCACAGTATAGAACATTTTAATAATTTTATCGCAAAAAACACAGCCCATGGACCTGTCAAAATTCAAAAGCAAAGTCAGAATCCAGGTACGTTATGCTGACCTGGACACTTATGGACACGTTAATAATAAAGTTTATCTTAGCTATCTAGAAGAGGCAAGAATAGCCTATATCCATGACCTCGAACTGGATGATAAAATCACAGTCTTTGATTTAGGTTCTGTGGTGGGCAGGATTAACATTAAATATCTCCGTCCAATAGAATTTGGGGACGAAGTCTGGGCTTATACACGCTGCAGCAGACTTGGTATCAAAAGCTATGATTTGGAAAACATGATTGTCATCCGCCGGGACGGACAGGAACTAATCGCATCACGGGCAATAGTCACAATGGTTTCCTTTGACATCAATACTAA
Organism: Bacteroidales bacterium; assembly: GCA_027031265.1. Lineage (GTDB taxonomy): Bacteria > Bacteroidota > Bacteroidia > Bacteroidales > S143-33 > S143-33. The sequence continues at coordinate 4,254 of JALVRO010000321.1, forward strand.
AAAATCCAAACCAATAGACCAGATAATTATTGACCGTGTAAATGAGTTTGAAATAGAAAAACCATGCAGAGATTAACTCCCTATACCTTGCCCTGGTATTCATTCTTGTGGCCTGCCCAAAAATTCCCTCACCAGCTCCCTGGCTTCTGCTTCATTGCGCTTTGCCACAAGAACTTTCACCCGTCCAATACCTCCTGCGGAATCAGACAGAGGCAGCAGAATCCCACTCATCTCATCCTGTACAAATGCCTGAATTCCTGCACTCTCCAGGAATGTCCTGATCAGCTGCGCTTCCATGAAACTGCCAGAATAAACTATCACTGGCTTATTTTCGTCCCGTGTTTTCATATCACGTTTAACTACATAATACGCAGATTTACACATATCTTATTAATTTTCTGAGAATTCTATGTGTTAATCGGCGTCAATCTGTGTTTGAAATTAGACTAAAATTCATTGTTATAATACCTTTGTATCTGACTCACCATAGATACTTTATATTTGCTTAGATTTTTTACTTTCTGTGACTTATCTGTATTAATCGGCGTCAATCTGTGTTTGAAGTTAGAAAAAGGTTATATTAATTTTTCCTAACACACTTGTTTTTCCAGAGTTTAATCGTCTCAACATAAGCCTTTGAACCCTGTCTCAGTGTTCTTTTTTCTGTTTTGTAATCAACTGCGTATAGTCCAAACCGTTTGCTATATCCAAGATTCCATTCAAAGTTGTCCAGCAGAGACCAGTAAAAATAACCGCGCACATGGTAACCGTCATTTATAGCACGTGATAAAGCATAAAGAGAACGTTTTATAAACATGTAGCGCCGGTTATCAAGCGAATCTGCTATGCCATTTTCTGTGATGATTATTGATTTATCCAGTTTTGCCACTCGCTTTATTGCCCGGTAAAGTCCCTCTGGATAAATTGTATAATCCATGTCTGTCATCTGCTCACCGGGATAAGGCAATGCCACAAGCGACTGTTCAATATTTCCTGTGAATTTAAATGCATTATGTGAATAATAATTCAGTCCAATAAAATCAAGGGTACTAGGTAACTCTGGCATATCTTGTTTCATGTTAACCATTCCAGGCAGGAAAAAGTGGAATTTACCAGTCTTAAAAGCTCTCAGGTATGCTTGATTAAAATTAAGGTCCGCAAAATAAGCTATCAGGTTATCCAGCAGATTAAACCGCCGGTAAGGATCCATTTGCGTTACATTTTTGACAATGCCAATAATTTTACCTTCCCCGCGTGGCATTGATTTAATTGCCTTATAAACAGCCTGATGTGCCAGGAGAAGATTTAATGCTACGCGAGCAGTAAGCTGTGGATCTGTTTTTCCCGGAGGATATTCACCAGCAAAATAGCTGGAATAAGCAAAAACAACAGGTTCATTGATTGTTACCCAGAACTTAACTCTTGTGCCGAGTGCTTTGTAAACAACACGTGCAAACCTGACAAAGTGTTTTATATTCTCCTGTTTTTCAAACCCGCCAAGCTGCTGAAACCACAACGGGTAAGTGAAATGAAAGAGTGTAACCATTGGTTCTATTCCATTGGCTATCAAGCTATCACACACGTCCTGATAATGTTTCAGAGCCTCATGGTTAATGCTATCGGGAGTAGGCATGACCTTGGACCAGGCAACTGAAAAACGGTAAGCATTCACTCCCAGCTGTTTCATCAATTTTATATCCAGCGGATAAAGATTCCAGTGGTCGTCAGCACGTCCGCATTTATCATTATTCTGTATTGTTGGTTTTCCGTCGGCTTTTTTCTGGTTTTCCCACCATGTCCAGTTATTGTTAGAAAAACCGCCTTCTACCTGATAAGCAGCAGTAGCAGTACCCCAGAGAAAATGTTTTGGATAACAGACATCATTAACATTAATCTTTGACCAATCCCAGCGTACAAATGGGTCTTGTGAATAAAAATATATAACCACAGCCAGATAGGCGACTGCCAGAACTACCAGGACATAAAGAAAAATTTTTAATACTTTCATTTTCCTGCTGTTTTGGAATTTTCTTGTTTACCAATATGCGTAACAAAACGATTGAGGTATTCTGTGTAATCCTTTACAATTGGCTTATAGTCAGTATTAAAAAGAGGCAAGGTAATGATAAAATCCGCTGTAGAACGGTTCATTGCTGTTGGAATGTTATAAAGTGTGGCTATTCGCAGAAGTGCCTTTACATCAACGTCATGAGGCTGAGGTTCCATCGGGTCCCACAGGAAGATAAAAACATCTATTTTCCCCTCGGCAATAAGTGCACCGAGCTGCTGATCGCCGCCAAGAGGTCCTGATTTTAGCTTGATTAATTCATAAGGCTGGTCTTTAGTCTTTAACACTTGTTCAATCAATTTCCCTGTTGTTCCTGTGCAATAAAGTCTGTGGGGGATAAGCACTTTCCAGTTCCACTCCACCCATTCAATGAGGTCTTTTTTCCTGTTGTCATGTGCAACGAGAGCAATATTTTTTCTTCGCATGGCTTTAGACTATTTTAATATTTATCAAACAAAGCTACACATTTTCCTTGAATTGCATAAAAAATGAGGTACCGACAGAACCTCATTTTGGGTAATTACTTTCGTTTTGACCAAGTTGACAGTCCGCTATGTAGCCAGATTTTCTTGTTTGTTTTCTCTGAGATTCCATGCTTGTCACAAAAAATTCGCACCTGTCCATCATCTATCCATTGACCACTAGTATGCCCATAATTATTAACCATATAAAGAGCGTAATAATAATTCTTGATCCCTTTTGAAGTTAAAATTCCAGAGTAAATTTCATCTACAAGGGCAGAGTCTCTAGAGTCTTTGTCTGTTACTGCTACCTGGGTTACTATTATTATAAAATGGCAGCCACTACCCATAATAGAGGCATCAAGGCTCTACGCTGCGTAATTTCCTCCATTTGCGTAGATTTTAACTGTTAAAATCAGGATTAAAGCTGGTAAAATCAGCATATTTTTTGCCTATTTCATCCTTCTCATTATTCAAGGCTTTGAGTATCAAGTGACTAATTAAATATATGCCCGCGATATACGTTGGATTAAGACCCTTATAGATAGGCATCCCCATATCAATCATGGGCTGCATAATTTCATCAGGCAAGATCTGATTTTCTGGGGCGTGATCTGCTTCTGACAATCCAAAAAAGCAATTATACCAGACACATTAAAATAAATAGACTAATTTCCGCATAAAAAATTCAAGGTTTCTATAAACTTATCCTGTAATACTAAAAATGTTAATAAGGTCTGACCAAAGTCAAGTTTTTAAAGGATTTCGACAAATATAAAAGATTATTAACTTTAGAGCAAAAAATGCTGTTATACAAGTCACATTACATAACCACTAATTATCTGGAAACTAAATATTTGCTACATATTCAATGGACCGAGCCGGCAGATCTTTTGGACGAAGTGGGGTATTATTCAGAAGTAGTCAGATTTTTTGAAAAAAGAATAAAGCGCCCAGGGAGACTTATTTTGTGGGACATGCGAGTTATAGAAGAAAGGATTGGTCAGAAGTTTATCAAATGGATAGAAGATCACATTTTACCTCCTCTCCTGTCTATCAAGGCACAGAAAATAGCTTATGTTCTGACCGGCGAACTTACAAGCAGTATCGAGGAAGGATACAGAGAATTTGGCAGCAAAAGTGCAGAAGTAAAAGTCTTCCCGGATGTTCCAGAAGCAATAAAATGGTTAACTGAGGGTGTTGAGCCAGTCATTCGTGGACCAGAACGTCACCATCATGATTAACAAAAATTCAATTTTATGAAAAAAATAACCATCTCAGAAGCCATACTCAACAAAATTCCCAACACTCGACTGGGTGTTATAACAGCAGACATAGAATACGAAACAAATAATCCAGTCCTGACAGAGAGAATTAAATCAGAGCAGGAACATATTTCTCAAGTGCCAATCGAAAATATTAAGAATATTCCTGCTATTGCCATGACCAGAGCTGCATATAGAGCTCTGGGTAAAGAGCCTGCGCGTTATAGGCCATCGGCAGAGGCTCTGTTGCGCCGACTCATTCAGGGTAAAGGGCTCTATCAGATAAGCAATATTGTGGATACAATTAACCTGGCATCTATTTTAACAGGCTATTCTATAGGGGGTTATGATCTAGACAAGATACAAGGAGATGTGATATTTGATGTTGGTTCTTCAAATGATATATACGAAGCTATAGGACGCGGGATAATCAATGTAGAAAATCTCCCTGTATTTCGTGATCAATTAGGTGCTTTTGGTAGTCCTACGACAGATTCTGTCCGGACTATGATTACAGAAGACACAAGATCTGTTATGCTTATTGTGGTAAATTTTGGAGTAGAACAAGGATTTGAAGATGATGTAAAAAAAATTGCTGATCTGGTCAAGGAGTATTCCTCAGGTAAAAATATACAAACACAGATCATCAGACAAACAAATGCTCCATAAGGATTTTAATGCCTAAAGAAAATAGGATAGCTGCGCCTAGATAAGGAGTTATTTTCACAAGTTTTTCACCTATTATTTTGCCCAGTCCAAAACCCAATAAAGCAAAGACAAATGTGACTATACCAATTACAGTCGCCTGAGGTAATATTCTACTCCAGATTGTGGCCATACCAAAACCTACTATAACAGCATCAATACTAGTAGCCATTCCCTGTAATATTATATCTCCCAAATTTAGACATTTAACATCACTTTCCTCTTTTGCTTCAACAATCATTTTTACACTAACAATGCTAAGCAAAATGAACGCGACCCAATGGTCTATTTTCTGAACATAAAATATAATCTGCCCACCTATCATCCATCCAATTGTTGTGAAAAGAAATTGTATTAATGCAAACGTTGCCGAGACAAAAATCTTTCGCTTAGTTTTCATATTTGGAAAGGCAAGACCATCAGCAAAAGAAACTGAAAAAGAGTCAACTGAGAGACCTATTGATATTGCCACTACAGATAAATAGTCCATACTTCACATACTGCTTTCCAACCAATAAAGATAAGTAACTAAGATAAAAATAAAAATTTGAATTTTTTTAAATTTTAACATAACTTTGACATTGGAAACTCAAAATTTACTTCTATGAAAAAGTTCCTTTTTTTGGTATTTGCTTTTGTGTTTGCAGGCATTTTTGCTAATGCTCAAACACTGGTAAGAGGTACTGTTATGGATGCGGAGTATAATTCTCCGCTAGTAGGTGCTAGTGTAGCAGTTAAAGGTACCACAACAGGTACTATGACTGATTTAAATGGTTATTTCCAGATTTCATTGACAGGAGACAAGGCCACATTGCAGATCTCTTATGTAGGTTATGAAGCAAAAGAAATAGAGGTTAACCTGGCTGGAAAGAAAGTTGTCAATCTTGGTACTATCTTGCTCAAGCCAGTATCAATGGAAATCAATGAAATTTATGTAGTAGCAGAACGTGCATCTGAGCAGAGAACACCTGTAGCATTGTCTAATATTGGACGTCGTGAGATTGACCAGATTCTGGGTACTCGTGACATTCCTTTGGCAATGAACATTGCACCTAGTGTGTATGCTACAGCACAGGGAGGTGGTTCTGGTGATTCACGTATTAATGTACGTGGTTTTAACCAGCGTAACGTAGCTATTATGATAAATGGTGTACCTGTCAATGACATGGAGAACGGATGGGTTTATTGGTCAAACTGGGATGGTATTTCAGATGCGACCAGTTCTATCCAGTTGCAGCGTGGTATGAGTGCTGTTAACCTGGCTGTTCCTTCAATCGGTGGTACAATCAACATTGTTACTAGCCCGGCTGCTAAGAAACGTGGTGGTGTGGTTAAGTCAGAAATTTCTATGTTTAACGACAACCTGCGCAATCAATTCCGTTTCGCTCTCTCTAAGACAACTGTTACTTACCACACTGGTATGATTAATGACAAATTTGCTCTGAGTGCTTCATTCGTACGCAAAGTTGGTCCTGGAATCATTGACGGTACATGGACAGATGCCTGGGCTTATTACTTTGGTGCTACATACAAGGTCAGTGATAAGACAAAGATTGAATTCTATGCTCTGGGTGCTCCACAGCGTCATGGTATGAACCTGTACAAGCAGAATCTGGCTGCTTATGACAGTACTTATTTCCTTGCACTGGGTGGTGCACATGCAGCTGTACAAAGATACACTCAGGATGCCCGTGGCCGTTTCTACAACGAAAACTGGAACTGGGTAGATCCTACTTATGATGGTCTTCAGTGGTGGAATGGTAAAGCACACAAACGCCATAGTCCAAACCTGATCAACGAACGTGAAAACTACTATCACAAACCACTTGTTAACCTGAACATCTATAACCACTTTAACAAGAAGGTTTCTCTGTTCACTGTTCTGTACTACTCAGGTGGTAAAGGTGGTGGTTCTGGTACTTATGGACACCTTGCATGGGATTATGTTAACCACCCTTCACGTGTAGCTAACTGGAATGCTACTATTGCAAATAACCAGGGTGGCTATTCTGCAGGTATCCTGCGTAACAGTGTGAACCAGCAGTGGACACTTGGCGTTTTGAGCAAGCTACGCATTCTGTTCAACGAAAATATCAAGGCTAACTTTGGTATTGACGGTCGTTATGCTAAGATAAGCCACTTCCGTGAAGTACGTGACCTGTTAGGTGGTAATGGATTCATTTTTACAGGTGACGCTCTTCATCCACAGGACAGTATTAAGGGACTTGGAGACAAGATTGCATATTATTTCACTAACACAGTACAGTGGTTTGGTTATTACGGCCAGGTTGAATACTCTAATGACAAGATGAGTGCTTATCTGACACTTGGTAATTCATTTGTTAAATACCAGCACAACAACCACTTTGTAGAAGATCCTAATAATCCAGGTCATGAACTGGTACTCAAGAGTAAAGCAATGATGGGTTACCAGGTTAAGACTGGCTTCAGCTATCGTCCAATCGAAGGTCTTAAAACTTATATCAACCTCGGTTACATTTCCAAGACTCCTATTTTCGATAACGTAATCAGTGACCGTCTCCATGCTCTGGCTACAAATCCAAAGAACGAGATCTTCGAAGCAGCAGAAATTGGTTTTGTTTACAAGCATCCTTCACGTTTGTTTGACATCCGTGGTAACTACTATTACACATTGTGGAAAGACCGTGCTATCTCAATCGGTTCTTATAACCAGGCTACCAACCAGGAAGAGCTGATCTTTATTACAGGTCTGAACGAATTGCACCAGGGTATAGAGCTTGAGGCATATTTGCATCCTACAACATGGATGGACCTGAGCCTCATCGCTTCAAAAGGCAACTGGCTATATACAAATGATGTATCAGGTCAGTATTCTTCTTATGATGATCAGACAGGTAATGTTACTATACAGACAAAGACTTATTACATTAAGGGCCTGAAAGTAGGTGATGCTCCGCAGTCTCAGATTGCTGGTATGTTGACTCTCAAGCCAGTTAAAGATTTGAGAGTACAGCTCGAAGGCCGCTATTACACAGATTACTATTCTAACTTCGAGCCAACTAGCCGTACTGACGAAAATGACCGTGCACAGGTATGGAAGGTACCTAATTACTACCTGTTCGACCTGCACACATCTTATAGCTTTAATATTGGCGACTACAGAATGTCTGTTTATGGTCATGTTTTTAACCTGTTCAATGCTCTCTATATCTCTGATGCTAAAGATAACAGCCGTTACAACGGTTATTATGGTCTAAATAGAGAACTGAGCCACACTGTTAACTCAGCTGAAGTATTCGTTGGTCTTCCACGTACATTTAACTTCGGCTTCCGCTTTGAGTTCTAATTTCTTAGAACTTACCCCAACAAAAAAGGAGCGCCAATGGCGCTCCTTTTTTTGTTAATTTGTGAAAAAACTACTCTTCTTCAAGCTTTTCAGGATCGATCTTTTCAACATCAATCTTCTTAACGTTCTTGAGCTCTTCTTCCTCTTTTGGAGGATTTTTATAAAGCTCGTTCAAGTCCTTGACAAACTGCTCAATGTCTTCTGGTCCGAAGCCTTTTTCTTCGGCGGCTTCTTCCAGTGTGCCCCAGATAGGTTCACCACATACAATACAACGTATACCTTTCTCCATGAGGTACTTAACGCTTCCTGGCACTTTGTCCACCAGTTCTTCTATTGTGGTATCCTTGGTTATTACAAAGTCTTCTGCCATGGCTTTTATTTTTGAAGTTTGTTTTTCACATATTCAACGACCTGATCAAGAGGTACTTGTTGCTGTACCTGTTCTTTCCACTGCTGCTTGTCTGTGATTTTATCAGCAAGCTCTTTGCCAAGACGCAAATCCCTGACAGTTATGACATTTTGTCTGAGCTCATCCTCACCCAGAAGCAAAGCAAGAGGGCTATTTTTCTGGTCTGCATAAGAAAGCTGCTGCTTCAGTCCACGACGGTTGCCATAATAAATTTCTGTATCAATGCCAGCATTTCTGAGTTTTAATGCCAGACGTTGATATTCAATCATCATTCCCGGGTCAAAGACAACGATCAGTACTGGTCCAGAGTACTCAGGAACAAGTCCCTGATTAATAAGCACTTCTGCCAGACGGTCAACACCGATTGAGGCACCTGTGGCAGGAACACGAAGACCCAGAATGCGCTCAACAAGGCCGTCGTAACGGCCTCCGCCTGAGATAGAGCCCACGCGGCGCTTGCGTCCTTTCTCGTCTTTGTATGTGCCCTGATATTCTACTTCAAAGATAGGACCTGTGTAATAGCCCATTCCACGAATCATTGTTGGATCCAGTATTGCCCTGTCATCACGGTAATTGAGCCCAGAGAGAATTTCATCAATGCGCCTGAGCTCTTCCAGACCCTGGTCTAATAATTCATTACCAATGTTCAGATTAGCGAGCTTATTCAGGACTTCTGCCCTACCCGGGGTGTTTTCAAACGAATAGAAAAACTGCATAATCCTGTCAATCAACCTGTTATCCAATCCCAGGCCAGAAATAAAAGCACCTGAAGCCTTGTCTTCCCTACCCTTTCCGAGCTCCTCGGCTACGCCCTGCATTCCGATCTTGTCTGCCTTATCAACTATCCGCAAAATAGCCTGCTCCAATTCCTCTGACTCTACACCAACAGCACGGAGATAGCCTTTGACCAGTTTACGGTTGTTCATACGGACCACATATTTTCCACGGCTAATGCCAATGTTTTCGAGAGCATCCGAAAGCACCATAACATTTTCGGCATCCACTGCCACATCGTCGCTTCCCACTGTGTCAAAATCCAATTGCCAGAACTCACGGAAGCGTCCCGGATCCAGCTTTGCCTCAAAACGGAACACAGGTCCGAACTGATAGCGGCGGAACAGTGGCGCACGACCTTCCTTGAGCTGGTTGTGGATAAACCTCTGCCATACCATTTCACTATACATACGGGCCAGCGGCGCTGTCAGGTCATAACGCATAGTAAGGAAATGGTTGGTCATCACGACATTATTCTGCTCATCGCGTAACTCATTACCCCGCTCATCGAACTGTGGCTCCAGCTCCGGATTGCGGAAAGAGTAAATGCCGTCTGCCACATCGTCTGCATCTGGAAGGTATTTACCCAGAAGCTCAGCATATTCAAGTACAGGGCTATCCCAATGTTCAAAACCATAACGCCGATAAACTTCCGAGGCTTTCTGGATGATAAGCCAGCGAACCGAATTTAGTCGTGAATCAATATCCCTAAAACCCTTTACTTTACGTGGAAAAATTCCCATATCATTACGTTTTTGTTGGACATCAAAAGTAAACAATTATTCACTTAAACCAAAAACCTAAAAACTAAAATGATAGCAGCATATATCAGCGTAGCGAAGATAATACCACGGGCAAAACGGTCCCACTTTAACCCATAAACAATGAGGAATCCCACAAGGTTGGCTATTACACCGAGGCTAAGAACCTTTGCTGTCAGGTGCATTTGCGTGACATTTAGGACAAAAAACCTAAAGCTCATGTGAAAAGGCGCAATCAAATAATAAACATACACGCCCACAAGTGGCAATATCAAACCCAAAACCACTCCATATCCCTGGCGGTCAATCTTTTGTGCCATAGCTTTTGTTTTTATCAATTCTGAGAGAAAGATACAAAACTTTCAGATAACAGGTAGTATAAAGAAAAAGTAAAGAGAATGATTACACACAGGGACTACTTCAATCTCCACTAACTCTATCGATTTTCGGTGACTTATCTATGCAATCTACGTTTTAAAAAGTTTTTCAAACTCATTTATTGCGATAAGCAAAACCATCTGAGAAACGAGCAAGTTAGAAATCAAATCCTTACATATACAGATAACTGAGGATCACAATAGCCACAAACCCATAAATTATTGTCAGAGGAAGGCCAATACGGATAAAGTCCCTAAATTTGTAACCACCAGCACCATAGACCATTGTATTGGTCTGATAGCCAATCGGTGTAAGGAAACTAGCTGTGGCTCCATAGGTCATAACAAGTATTGAAACAATAGGAGGTATTCCAGATTCCTTGGCTATGGTAAGTGCAATAGGAAAGATGATAGCCACAGCAGCTTTGTTTGTAATAAAGCTACCAATAAGGTTGGTAATGATAAAAATACCTGCCAATAGCCCATAAACACCAAGAGGGCGGAACATATCAATTATAAAATCTGCCATCAGAGTTGCAGCTCCTGTTTTCATCATGGCATACCCATAAGCCAGAGCCATAACTAACAGAAAACCAAGGTCATAATCAATCTGCTCACCGAGTCTCTTTGGTGTTGTAATCTTAAAAAGCGTAAGAATAATGAGCAATGATACCACTCCAACAAAGAGGCTAACTATTTTCAATGCTCCCAATATAACCACAGCCAGGGTACCACCACCAAGAATCAAATATTTATACAGAGGAAGTTTTGTGAACTCTTTGACCTTGGATATTATGTAAAAGTCCCTGACATCTTTGGTTAAAGCCCAGAATTTATCCCCGACCAGGAGCAGAATGGCATCTCCTGGTTTTATCTTTATCTCAGAAATCTTGCCTCTAATTTTTTCACCATTACGATGCAAAGCAATGGCTGTAGCATCATATAAAGCTCTGAAGTTTATGTCCTTAATCCTCCGGTTAATCAACCATGAATTATTCGACACCACAATCTCTACGATATTTACCTGGTTCTTGAGCATAAACATTCCGACACTGGGGAAACGCAGATCATGAGACTCGCTAAGGAGATCAGAAATAGCTTGGGAAGATCCCTCCAGTAGCAAAATATCATCTTTTTGTAACACAATGTGCTCCACACTGACCGTAAAAATCTTATCATTGCGTATAATCTGTGAAAGGAAAAGTCCATTAAATTTCTCCTGCACATCACTGAAACGCTTGCCTACAAGCGGAGAACCTCCTACGATCTGGGCTTCAATAAAATAATCTCTCACATAGCTGGCCTGCTTCTCAATGTCTTTCCTGCGACTCTTGGAAGGAAGCAAATAATATCCAATAAAAAGTATGTAAATTATACCTAATACTACCATCACTCCGCCCACAGGAGTAAAATCAAAGATATTCAGCGGCTTAAACCCTGGGAAAATTTTCTGATCAGCTATCATACCATTGACAATCATATTAGTGCCTGTTCCTATTAAAGTAGCAGCACCACCAAGAATTGCAGCATAAGAAAGCGGTATCATTAGCTTAGAAGGGCTAACTTTGTGCTTACGACTCCACTCCTTGATGTATGGAATCATTATTGCAACGATGGGCGTGTTATTCAGAAAAGCAGAAAGAGGCGAAATTATAACCATCAGGCGAAACAGAAAACCACGTACCGAACGCACACCACGGAAAGCCCAGTCAAAAATAGCATTAAGCATGTGTGTCTCCTCAAAAATACTACCCAATAACAGGAGGGTCAGAACAACCGCTACATGCTCATTAGCTACACCACTAAGCATCTCCGAAGGAGTAATCACACCAAAGAGAACCAGAATTGTAACAGATATCAAAAAAGTGAATCCAGGACCTAGAAGATCAAACCACAACGAGATCAAGATAAAAACCAAAGTTATCAGTATCAAAATCACATCAAAACTCAACATACACTCAAATTTTCGCCTCATTAACAAAAATAACAGTTTTCCTCGAGTGCAAAAATTTTTTAACAGCACAAAACCATTTCCCTCCTGCTCAGTAACCACACAAAACCAATACACTGGCTTTACCACCTTAATGGACTAGCCATACCCCCATTTCGTTAGCCTCGATAGAAATCGCAGGCTTCTAATGCCGCTAAACACAAAGCCACATGCCTTCGGCTTGGCCATACACCACTCCAGTTAGAACTTATATTCACCTCAGGCTTGATCACATCGCGCAAGTACGTGTCATAAGTAGCTACCCACCAGGCCGCTAAAAGCGGCCTGGCAGGTAACGGGATGATCTAACCTCCCCAGAGCCTAATCACATACACGACTCACAAACTTTGCCAGCCTAAGCTGTGCCGATGTCATCGTATGATTGCCGCAAGGCACAAAAACGCACTAATACTCCACATCAAACACCTCATACACCGGCAAGTGATCACTATAGCCTCCTAAATACCTTGAACCGTCAAAAGTTCGCAACGGATAAATAGCATGACTCCGCTTACTCTCCTTTAGCATAAAATCTTTAGCCAGCACATGACCACTGCCCTCAGGGATTATCTTACTATGATCCAGCACAAAGCCACCCGAAAGAATAATATTATCAAACATCAGCCACTGATGATCATGGTAATACGTACCTTTTCCCTCCTTGTCCAGAGGAAGCATTACATTGAACAGGTCAGTGATTCTGGCCGGTTTTTCCCTGGCTTTTAGCGTAGTGTACAGGCTCTTATTAGTAGGCTCGTCATTAAAGTCACCCATTATAATTATCTTTGCATCAGGGTCTTTGTCCAGTTTGGCTTTGACTGCTTTTTTCAAGGACCTGGCAGCAGCTACCCGTTTGTATTCGCTCTCTTCTCCTGCACGACGTGCCACACGCGATTTCCAATGGTTCAGGAATATATGCAAAATCTCGCCATTACGAGTCTGGCCTTTGATGTAAATAATTTCCCTTGTACGTGCAGGACGATTAGGTTTGTAGTAGATATCTATCTTTTTACTTTCCAATACCTGAAATTCGCTTGGGTCATAAAGTAAAGCCAGGTCTATACCACGCATGTCCTTACTCTCATAATGCACTATCTTATAGCCTTTTAGGGTTGTATTATTGACCAGGTCCTCCAGGACATGGCGGTTCTCCACCTCGCACACGCCTATCAGGTCAGGTGTCTCACGTGGGTCAACATTCATGAAGACTTTGCCCAGGTGCTTTATTTTTGTCATATAACGCTCTGTGTTCCATTGCTTCTTTCCCTCTGGTATGTATTCATTGTCATAACGGTTACCAGGGTCATCTATCGTGTCAAAGAAATTTTCCAGGTTATAGAACATTACGATCAAACGTGTTGTGTCGTTTTTCCCGGATAATTCATAAGTAAAATTCTGCTGTTTTTCTCCTTTGGATGCCTCATTAGACCTGGTTGACTTCAGGTAATATGAGATTATGATTAACAAAATCACAACCAGTGTGTACCAAAGACTTTTTTTACTTTTTGTTTTTCTTGCCATTTTTCTTGACTTTAAATTGTTGATTTATTGACTCTTTGTGTATAATTTGTATAAAGTTACGAATAAAATCTTTATCCAGCCCCAGACGCAAACCTGTTTTCATCCTCGAAATAACTATCTGTTTCCATCTATGTAGCTGAAAGATGCTAATGTCATGCTCATTTTTGTATTTACCAATTTTCCGCACAATATCCATTCTCTGGCTAAGTAATTGAAGAATCTGGTAATCAATAGAATCAATCTGCATACGGTATTTTTCAAGCTTATCCACAAATTCACGATCAAAATCAGGCCGGCGGAAATGTAATTCGCTGATAAGATTAGAAAACTGCTCTGGCGTTAGCTGCTGACGTGCATCTGACAGAGCCTTAGTAGGATCAGGATGTACTTCTATCATAAGGCCATCAAAATTAAAATCCAAATATTTCTGAGCGATCTCCCCAACATAGTCTGTAACACCGGCAATATGGCTAGGGTCACCTATAATCGGTATTTGCGGGTATTCTGTTTTTAACTCAATAGGCACCTCCCACATGGGGATATTTCTTAGTTTTTGTTTAATCATTGGGTAAAAACCACGATGTATGGCTGCCAGCTTCTTTATACCAGCCTTGTACAAACGCTCAAAAGCACCCAACCATAATTTTAGATCAGGGAAAATAGGATTTTTGATAAGCACAGGTATATCCACACCTCTAAGCACTTCAGCTATCTCCTGCACAGAAAAAGGATTACCAGTGGTACGGGCACCTATCCACAGAATATCGACAGCCCCACTCTCAAGGGCTTGCTCCACATGCTCTGCCTTTGCAACTTCGACTGTTGTTAGCAAACGTGTCCTCTCCTTGACCAGGCGTAACCAGTTTAAAGCCCCTTTACCATATCCTTCGAAAGAATCAGGGCTCGTGCGTGGTTTCCACACGCCTGCCCGAAAGACCTTGACCAAAGGTATTTTCTCCAATGCTGTAGCTGTAGTCATTACCTGGTCTTCTGATTCTGCCGAACAGGGCCCAGCTATAAACAAAAACTCAGTGTCTTTAAATCTATCAAACCAGTATTTAAAATGAATTATGTTCATTTTCCGTTTTCTTTTCACTAATAAAGGATAATTACATTATCTTTGAAAAGGATTTAGCTTACTAAGCTATGAAAGTGAATTTAAAAATACGAATTTTTTTTCTACTTCTGCTATTATTAATCACAGGGATAAATGTCAGGGCACAGGAAGGTTATCATATTAAAACAGTAGTTATAGACGCTGGTCACGGAGGCAAAGACCCGGGAGCATTAGGCCGGCATGCCAGGGAAAAAGACATAACCCTGGCCATTGCCCTCAAGGTTGGCTATTACATAAAGCGATGTTGTCCTGATGTCAAAGTAATTTACACACGCAAGACAGATGTCTTTGTGCCATTATACAAACGTGCAGAGATTGCAAACAAAAACAATGCTAATCTATTTATTTCCATTCATGTTAATTCTTCAACTAATCACAAAGTCCAGGGTGCCTCAACTTATGTAATGGGTCTGCACAAAGACGAAGAAAACCTCAAGGTAGCTATGTTAGAAAACAAAGCTATTCTGTACGAAAAAAATTACCAGACCACATACCAGAACTTTGATATTAATTCTCCACAGGCATACATAATCTTTTCTCTTTACCAGAATGCTTATCTGGACCTGAGCCTGGAATTTGCATCCCTTGTCCAGGACCAGTTCCGCCTGCGGGCCAGACGGATAGATCGTGGAGTACACCAGGCTGGTTTTCTTGTGCTGTGGCGTACAACTATGCCCAGTGTCTTGGTCGAAGTAGGTTATATTAGCAATCCTGCTGAAGAAAGATACTTAATGTCCAGATATGGCCAGGATATAATTGCTTCGGCTATTTATCGCGCATTTAAACAGTATAAAGCAAAAGTGGAAAAATGACCCGACTGGAAAAAAAACTAATTATCATAGGTATTACAACTGTAATCACAATAGTTCTATCAATAATGGGCTATTCCTTTCTCAAGGGTAATAACCCTTTGAAAAAGGACCGCTACTTTTATGTGGTTTACAGTGATATTGAGGGACTTAGCGAGACAGCACCTGTCTTTCTTAGCGGCAAACAAATTGGGCAGGTCAAATCTGTAGAATTTATAAGACAGGACACCAGTCTGGTACTGGTCACAATCCTTATTGAGGATAATATTAAAATACCTTTTGGTTCTACAGCAAAGATTGTGTCCACGGATGTACTGGGCACCAAGGCTATAAGATTGTTGCCAAACTACAAATCACACACATGGGCCCACACAGGAGATACTCTAAAGCCTGCTGTTGAAAAATCCCTTGAGCAGATTATGATCGAAAAACTCGCACCTGTCGAAGAAGCTGTTAATAACCTTAACAGTCTGCTGAGCAGTGTCAATGCTACACTCGATCCCCGGACCATCGAGAATTTGCGTTCTAGTATCTCACATCTTAGACACAGCTTATCAGTAATGGATACAACTATCTCAGGCCAAAGAATACAATCAAGCATCAATGATCTGCAAGCTATTAGTCAAAACTTCCATAATCAGCAGGATACAATAAATCAAATATTATCCCGAACTAACCAGATCGTGACACAAGTATCAGAGACTAATCTAAAACACACAATAATTCAAATAGACTCCATGATTACGGCAATCAACAATATACTTCAGAAAATACAGTACGGGAATGGCACACTGGGAAAGATGTTTACACAGGAGGAACTTTATAACAAGTTAGACTCTATCTCCATGAAGATCAACATATTACTCGATGAAATACTTTCTAATCCAAAGCACTATATCAAAGTAAGCGTGTTCTAACAACCAGACTTTAAATGCGACATCTGAGATTTATATACAGGCTCACAAATTGATAAAACCTTTTGAAAACTTCTTTAATGTTCGCTCCACAACATCCCATATCCTCATCATAATAAACAAGGAGGCAGTGCCCAGCCCTGCCTCCTTTAGTTCATCAAAAAAAGCATTATCTTGAAGAATCGGATCAGATATCAATTCCGCCACATACATTAATAACCTGTCCTGTTATATAGGACGACAGGTCAGAAGCAAGGAAAAGAGCTACATTAGCTACATCTTCAGGTGCTCCCACACGACGCAATGGTATGGTCTGTATCCAGTTTTTCCTGACATCCTCAGGTAAGGACTTTGTCATGTCTGTCTCAATGAATCCAGGAGCAATGGCATTACTACGGATATTGCGAGCACCCAACTCCTTTGCCAGGGACTTTGTAAAACCAATTATTCCTGCCTTGGATGCAGAATAATTAGCCTGTCCAGCATTCCCCCCACGGCCAACAACCGAACTCATGTTAATAATCGATCCCGAACGCTGGCGAATCATCTGGCTCATGACAGCCTTTGTCATATTGAACACAGATTTAAGATTTACTCGAATTACATCATCCCAATCCTGCTCAGTCATCCTAAGCAACAGGTTATCACGAGTGATACCAGCATTATTAACCAGGACATCAACCCTGCCAAATTCTTCTATAATTTGCTTTCCTATTTGCTGACACCTGTCAAAATCACTGACATCCAGCTGATAGCCTACTACCTTAACACCCATTTTCTGAAGCTCATCTGCAACCTCCAGCACACGAGCCGAACGGCTGATCAATGCGAGATTTGCGTGATTCTGAGCGAATTTTTGAGCTATTGCTTTTCCAATTCCTCGTGCCGCACCTGTGATAATAGCTACTTTCCCTTCCAGCATAAGATTGTGTTTTATCTGTTTAATCAAGCATTATTGCCATAAATTATAAAATATAATGCTGCAAAGATAGGAAAAATCATGAATACAAACGAACCTTCTATAATAATTGCACCGACAACTAATACGATAATAAGCAATAATGCAGAAATACGGGTCACTGATTCACCTCTAAAAAAATCACCAATCAGAACGAGAATAGAAAGCACTAAACTAGCAAGAAGTATCAAATCCACCTTGTTGGTAAGATCAATGCTTTTAAACTCTGACTTGTTAAAAAAGAAAATATAAACCGGAAGGGCAAGGCGTAGAAGCCATGCGTACAGCGTACGTATACCTTTAGATTCTGCCATTTTATTATTTTTTTAAAATTTTGATTTCAAGGTCTAAATTAGTTATAATTTTGTTAAATACAAGATTTTTTAGCCAAATATTGTCACATGAAAATGATTTTTTATATTTTGGTTTAGAATTTGCCAGTTTTGTGTATAAAAATTCAAAAAATCATAGACATGAAAAAGATCTTATTATTGCTCTCTATCCTCACATTTGGGATAGTGCTTAATGCTCAGCAAGCAAACATTTTTCTGAGCAAAGGGTTTTCGAGCGAAGACCGTACCCTTATTTCCAAGGCCAAGAGAGACATTCAGAGAGCAGACCGTCTGATGCAGTATGCCAAGAAAAATTATAACCAATACAGAGAAAAGCTCGAAAGCACTAAAAAGGGTAAGCGAAAAAAAGGTGAGAAAAAAACTGTCCAGGGGAAAAAATACCTTCAGCAAGCTGCAATTTATTATGACAAAGGTTACCAGCAACTGTTCGAAGTTTACTACAATTATGTTGGAAATCTGAAGTTCGACTTTCCAGAAAATCAGTCTAAAGCAATGGACTTGCGCTCTCAGGCTGAAGCCGAATTCAACCAGGGTCAGAGACTGCTGCGTAGTGTCCGTAATTATCAAGAGAAAGAGCTAAAACGAAAGGTTAAGTTCAAAAAATTCATGAATACTGTCCAGTCTGGCATAGATAAAGAACGAGGAGCCATTGAGAAGTTGGTAGAGGCAATTAACATTTATAATCAAGAAGCAAAACAACGTGAACAACTCAAGCAGCAAGAAGAGAACGCATGGAAAAACGCCGTTCTTCAGAATACAATAGAAGCCTTCCAGGATTACCTCAACCGTTTTCCAGGAGGTAGTCATGTATCAGAAGCACGCAGCCGTATCGAAGAATTGAAAAAAGCACAACAGCAGAGCAATGACACTGCGTTTAATACTATGAACAGCGATTTAATATACCGTATACAGGTATTTGCTGCAAAAAGACAGGTATCTCCTGCAATGATTAGATCAACTACTTATCCGCTCTATGGTCTGGATGGACGTCCTACTTATTCTGCACGTGTGGGTAGCTATTACAAATATTACGTTGGAGAATACCGCACTTACGCTCAGGCCAAAGCTGATAAACTAAAGATCAAAACCAAAATGAAACGCAGCAACCCTTTTGTTGTTGGCTTTTACAAAGGTATGCCCCTGAATGATATTCATGAAGCTATTTCTATTGAACAGCAGCAGTCTGGGTCAAATTTTTAAGCAGATGTCTTACAAGTAATTAACGAATTTTTAAGGCGGAGCAGCCTGTGTGATGGCTGCTCCGCCTTTTTGCACAAAGTTGTTATGGATAGCTGGACCATTTTTGCAATTTTATACTAACTATGACTTTTGAATTGCAAATTCTTAGCACAGTTTTTAAAGGACTTGACTGCTATCCCTACCAATAATATGCACCTTAGTCTGTGTCCTGGTAACATCCTGCCAAGTGATACCAGGAATACCAAAAATTATGTCTGAGCAAAAAAAAATTAAACCTGTGGTGCAATAAATTATCAGCCTATCTGAGCAAAGGGCACTAAACCATGCAAGCACATTGTATATTATGCTAACTAGCCTTAACTACTTGATACATAATAAAG
>JALVRO010000322.1 GCA_027031265.1 Bacteroidales bacterium
ATACTACGGCTGCCTGCGGCAGCCGTAGTGCGTATTTATTAATTTATGGCCATCAATTTTGAGGCTTTAATAGATTGCTTTTAAATTTGGTGATTGACAGATATGTTTTTTAATGGTTTAAAAAGGCTGTAGGCGTTGTTAATACTGAATATCAAGAGATTTATTTAAATACGATTATCTTTATAAGACTGTTGTATTTCACTCTGTTGTTGCTATTTGAGTGCAATCTATATTCTTTGTATAAAATGAACAAAGCAGTCTGGAATGTATATAGGTGTATTTGATTCAGGTTATGGGGGATTAACTATTCTGAAAGAATTTCTACGTTATTTGCCTGAATATGATTATATTTACCTGGGAGATAATGCCAGGGCACCTTATGGTACACGATCATTTGAGACAGTTTATCAATATACATTACAGGCGGTAAAAAAGCTTTTTGAACTAGGTTCACAGCTGGTAATATTGGCATGTAATACAGCATCTGCGAAGGCTTTGCGTACTATCCAGCAAAAGGATCTACCGCGCCTGGATCCACAGCGTCGTGTCTTAGGAGTAATAAGGCCCAGTGCTGAAGTAATAGGACGTTATACATCTACCGGGAAGGTAGGAGTATTTGCGACGCCTGGTACTGTCGGGTCCCGTTCTTATGAGCTGGAGATAAACAAGCTTTATCCCGATGTAGAAGTTTTTCAGCAGGCATGTCCGATGTGGGTTCCTCTGGTAGAGAATGATGAGCATCTGGACGATGGAGCAGATTATTTTGTGCATAAATACATAGATTCACTTTTGGCTCAAGAAGAGGAAATTGATACAGTGATTTTAGCGTGTACACACTATCCTTTGCTTTTGCCTAAGATAAAAAAATTTTTACCTGCTGGGATCAAGGTTATATCGCAGGGACCCATTGTAGCACAAAGTCTTAAAGATTATTTAACACGACATCCACAGATGGACAGTAAACTTTCCAGGCTGGGGAAACGTATATTTTTAACGACGGATATACCTGAAGATTTTGATCAAAAGGCAAAAAAATTCGTTGATAATATTATAGAAATTCATTCACAAAAGATTTCTTTGATATGAGATTTTTGTACTTAAATATTTTTTTGTTTCTGTTTGTGGCAAGCAGCTCTGCTCAATGGAAGTCTTATAAGATTTATCAGGGAGATACAATAAATCGTGTTGACCAACAGGGACGTAAACAAGGCTTATGGATTTATTTTAATGACAAATATGAGGGAGGTATAGTACAGAAGGGATATTATAAGGATGGGAAGAAAGAAGGAGAGTGGATTGTGTATTATCCTAATGGGAATATTAAGACAAAGTCTTTTTACAAAAACAATAGGATCTATGGGCCTGTTATCACTTATTACAAAAACGGGAAAATTCGTGAACAAGGTACATGGAAAGGGAACAAATGGGTTGGAGAGTACAGGTATTATTATGAGAATGGCCAGCTGAAATATTTATGGTATTTTAACCAGAGTGGTAAGCGTGAGGGGAAGCAGGTTTATTATTACGACAATGGACAGAAATATGTTGAAGGTACCTGGAGTGAGGGTAAGGAAAATGGGCAGATAAAAGAATATTATCCCAATGGCCAGTTGCACAAGATAAGTAACTGGAAGAATGGTTTACAGAATGGCAAATACGTGGAATATTATGATACAGGGGATTTGATGATGAAGAAATATTATATTGCGGGCAAGGAGGATTCGACAAAGACTAAATATTATGCTTATGTGGCCAAGGTGGATGTTAGTAAGCAGAAGGTAGATAGTCCCCGGGTATTTAAACAGTTCTCTGGTTCTGGTTTCTTTCGTTTTTATAATGCAGATGGCAAATTGATTTCTGAGGGTGAGTTTAAGGGAGGAGTATTGTATAATGGTAAAAAATATTTCTATGACAAAGAAGGTAACCTGGTCAAGACGGCATACATAGAGGAAGGACGGGTAACGAAAATAGAGACTGTTAAAAAAGATGAAACAGAGAAGGAGAATAATTGAAAGGAATTTTGTAAATCGAAAAGGGTTTATTAATTTTGCACGACAAATTAAGGGTAATAAGGCTCAAAAAGAGTGTTATTAAGCACCGCCTTAGCCCAAAAAACTAAAGGCTATGTACGCAATAGTAGAGATTCAGGGACAGCAGTTTAAAGTAGAGAAAGACAGGAAACTGTATGTACACCGTCTTCCACAAGCAGAAGGGGAGATTGTTGAATTTGACAAGGTTTACCTCATCGAAGACGGTGACCAGGTAGAAGTAGGACAGCCTGTTGTAGAAGGTGTCAAGGTAAAGGCAAAAGTACTGCGTCATCTCAAGGGTGACAAGGTATTGGTTTTTAAGAAGAAGAGACGTAAGGGCTATCAGAAGCTCAACGGACATCGTCAGTATCTCAGTCAGATCCTCATTGAGGATATTGTACGTTAATTTTATTTTATTGACTAACTCAAAATTGTAATCAAATGGCACACAAAAAAGGTCAAGGTTCAACCCGTAACGGTCGTGACTCCGAAAGTAAAAGGCTAGGAGTAAAAAAGTATGGTGGACAGTTCGTTAAAGCAGGAAATATAATTGTACGTCAGAGGGGAACAAAGCATCATCCTGGCAGGAATGTTGGTTTAGGTAAGGATTACACACTATTTGCCCTTATTGATGGTTTTGTTTTCTTTGAGAAAAAGCGTGGAAATAAGTCATACGTTTCTGTCCTGACAAAGGAAGATTACGAAAAAGCAGTAGCTCTGAAGCGAGAGCGTGAGCAGAAGCGTAAGCAGCGTAATCTTGCAGCATCTAAGAACTAATCAGGGTTATTAGATTCAAAGCAGGGAAGTGTGGCATCTTGCCACACTTCCCTTTTTTATTTTATAACACATTGTGGAAAAATTATTTTAGTTAGCAAGTTAATTATTACCTTTGTTGGTGATTATTCGTAAAAACGGAAGCCATGTTGCAGACAAGATTTATTGTAGAAAATCCAGAATTTGTTATTGAGCGGCTAAGGATTAAGAATTTTGATGCTACAAATATTGTACACAAGATAGTAGAGCTGGATAAAGAAAAACGGAATCTACAGAGGGAGATAGAGAACCTGAAGGCAGAGCAAAACACGCTGGCCAGGCAAATAGGACAGTTATACAAACAGGGAAAGAGGGAAGAGGCAGAGCAAGTCAAGCAGCGTTCTACACAGCTAAAAGAGCAAATCCGTCAGCTAGAGGAGCGTTTCGAGCCATTGGACAAAGAGCTTTTTAATCTGGTAGTGCAGTTGCCCAATATTCCACACAAAGATGTGCCTGCTGGTAAGGATGAGTCTGATAATGTAGTAATCCGAGAGGGGGGAGAGAAACCTGGTTTTGACTTTGACCCGTTACCACACTGGGAGCTCGCCGCTAAATATAATCTTATTGACTTTGAGCTCGGGACAAAACTGACAGGTTCTGGCTTTCCTGTGTTCAAGGGCAAGGGAGCGATATTGCAGCGCGCACTTATAAGTTATTTTTTGGACCAGGCGCGCAATCATGGCTATATGGAATATGTGCCGCCGTTTATGGTCAATGAGACAACGGCTTTTGGTACTGGCCAGCTGCCAGACAAGGAGGGGCAGATGTATCGTACTGTGGAAGAAAACTTTTATCTTATTCCAACGGCAGAGGTACCATTGACGAATATTTACCGTGATATAATTCTTGAGGAGCATGATTTGCCGGTAAAGATGACAGCATATACACCATGCTTCCGTAGAGAGGCAGGTTCTTATGGCAAGGATGTACGGGGGCTGAACCGTGTTCATCAGTTTGACAAGGTTGAGATTGTTCAGCTGGCACATCCGGATAATTCTTACCAGGTCTTGGACCGGATGGTAGAATATGTTGAGAGTTTGGTGCAGAGTCTGTGGTTGCCATATCGCATTGTGCGTTTGTGTGGAGGGGATCTGAGCTTCACATCAGCTATGACGTATGATTTTGAGGTATATTCGGGAGGCCAGGGTAGATGGCTGGAGGTTAGTTCTGTTTCCAATTTTGAGACCTTCCAGTCAAACCGTATGAAGATACGTTTCCGTCCAAAGGATAGTAAAAAGACACGATTGGTGCACACGTTAAATGGAAGTGCGCTGGCATTGCCCAGGATATATGCAGCTATTCTGGAGAATAACCAGACTCCTGATGGTATAAAAATACCTGATGTGTTGGTGCCTTATACAGGTTTTGAGATGATCGTGTAAATTTCATGGTATTAGAGGGTAGGGGCAGCCTCCTGTATTTTTTTATTCATTGACCTGCTGAAATTCTTTTTGCTGGATTTTTATTTTGTAGTTGATGTTGTTGATACGTCCAGTGAGATAGTCGTACATAGAGAAGACTTTAATAAATGAGCCAAAGTTTTCGGTCGGAATAGGGACAGATATGACTACTATTTTACTTTCACCAGGCAGTATATCGAAGAAATTGTTGTCCACCGTAGCTTTGTTTATCGTGGGCATAATATGTATATCTTTTGCCAGGTATTTGTTTGCTGTGATCTCGATTGCATAACCTTCGTCTACAGGGTAGTAAAGCACATTAAGTTCGGGATCTTGAAGGTGTATTTTTGATTGGTCGATGAAGTAATGATATTTTTCGGCTACCAGTTCGAGGTTGTTATAGACTTCTATTTTCATGAGGATAGAATCGCGCGAGAAAAGTTTGAAGTATATACCGAGGTCAAATACCTGGCTAACTGAGTGATTAACCATGGCTTCGTTTTGCACTTTTTGCCAGAGGAGGTGGCCGTGGAAGTCATATATTTTGTAATAAGCCAGTACATGTGCGGTATCGTATGAGGAAGTGAGAATGACTTCTACGTTATTGCCATTGTTCTGGGCGTTTATTCTGAAATTGCCAAGGTATTTTTTGAGGGAATAGTATTTTGCTTTGGGTCTAAGGGAATAGTCGATAAAAGTTGGAGACAGTGCAGGTGTGATGTCATTAAACCAATTGACAATAATGTGACTCTGGTAAGAAGGGTTGAGCGAACGAAGATATTTTTCGAATCTTTGTTTCTGTATGATTTGTGAAAAATAGTAGAAACTTGAGAGAGAGTCTGTTTGATAAGTTTTTGTTATGAGTTTTTTTAGAGGGAAATAGAGTTGTGGTTTTGGTTTAGTAAAGAACGAGAGAGTCAGGTCTATTTTTTTGTCAAGAGGGTCTTGCATAGAGAAGAATTTGTAAACAAGCTTTTGATTGGGTAAAGAAATGAAATTGTGTTTTATGTTAATAATGTTTTGAAAGTTAAGAGATCTTATGTATGGTCTTGTAGAGTCGACTGTGTGGATGAGTGTGGGGGAAATTTGAGTAAAGAAGCTAGACGCAAATGTTTTTATGTTTTGTGGTGCGTGTCTTATAGCCTGTGGATTGAATGCTCCATTCCAGGCAATGATAGATGGATGGTTTGCTAACAGGTGAATATTTTGTTTTGTTTCATCCAGGAGAAGGTTGACAAATGTGTCTTTATCTGGGAAAATTTTGTATGCAATAGGCAAAGTTTGTATGACCATTATTCCTTCCTGGTCACAAAGGTTGTAAAAGCGCTGGTTGTGATACCAGCCTTTGTCAGAGGTGATAATAGTGTTGAATCCGGCTTGTTTTATAAGTTTAATGAATCTTTCGTATAGGTCGTTTTCCTTGATTATGTTAACGCGAAGGGGATAAATACGGGCTGCCCTGAGCAAGATAGTAGAGTCGTTGATGTGGACTGTGAGTTTGTTGCTGCTTGTGTTTATGTGAATTTTTCGTATTCCGGTATAAGTGTAATGTTCGGCGTATTTTGCTTTTTTGATGAATAGATTTGTTGTGAATTTGTAAATTTCAGGTTGATAGTTTTTTGTTTTGTATGGGAACCACAGACGAGGATTTTTTATTGTAAATTTTAGGGAAAGTGTGTTTTTACCAGGTTTAAGTTTTATTCGTTTTTTGACATGTAATGCGAACTGGCTTTTTATCTGTATTGTAGCATTTTGTAGTTCTGATGAGTAGATAGTTACTTGTGCTATTGCATTGGCTTTTTTTCGGGTAATATTATAGAAAGAGAATGTTACGTTTTGGAGGTAAACTTTGTCCCAGAGCAGTATTTGTGGCTGACGTGAGAAGCCAACAGGTATATAATTGCTGCCCAGTGTGTTGTTGAAGTGGAAATAAGGTTTTCGTAATATGCTAAGGGGATTAATTGAGCCACTGGTTTTTAGTGATTTAAAGATTTTTTTTGTTTCCTCTATAGGAGGTAGAAATTGGACGATAATCTGGTTTTTACCAGGATGGAGGTGTTTTTTTATATCCAGGGCATAGTGGTTGAAAAAATCATTTGTCGAAGCTACAAGACGTCCGTTGATATAGATTTTTGAGTAAGTGTCAATGCCGGGTAATAAAAGCCATATTTGTTGTTTTTTGTAAGTCTGTTCGTCGAGGTTTAGGTTTGTTTTGTAGAACCAGTTTTTGTGAGAAAGCCATTTGATTTTCTCGGTATAATGATCGAAGTAAAAATCTTTAGCAAGAAAGAGATTGTTGGACAGGGCCAGGTGTATACTACCTGGAGTGAGAGCTGGTTCCCATATTTTTGCGTCAATGCTATCGCTATAAGACCAGAAAAGGTCTTGTTTTTTGGGGAGATTTTCTTTTTTATAGTTGCAAGAAAAGAGTAAAAGGCTTAATATGAAAAGGGTAATAAAATTTTTTCGCATCAGGCTATAGTTTTGTAAATCATTAAACTATGACAAAGACAGTTGTGTTGAAAGATATAAATTTTTCTGGATTCAAGGCTAAGTTAGAAAAAAATTCCAGGAAGTATGGATATAAATTTACTACTGAGAGGGATTCTGTGGTTTTGACGTGGGATGATAATTGGCTGGGAGTGAATTTTGACATTATTATTTTGCCTATAGATGAGAGGAGTTTTATATATGAAGTAAATGCGGAACGTGTGTTACGGTTGGTTATTGTGTTAGTGTTAGTTTTGTTGATAGTTTTTTATAAGAATTTGTTGTTGTTTGTGCTGAGTGGGGCTGGGTCAAGCCTGCTTTTGATATACTCTGTACATTACCAGTCAGAGAAGAAAACAGCCCAGATGCTTGAGTCTGTGATGAGGGAGGAGATGGAAGAAGAGCAGCTGGTAGAAGAAAAGCAGGTCTGGGAAGGGGAGAGATGTCCGGCATGTGGAGAGCCATTGACAGAATATGATGAATATTGTCCTGGGTGTGGGTTATATCTGGGCAAGGTGTGGAAAAGACAGCCTGTCTCGAGGACAGGCTTTGAAAATATAAGGCTTGAATATAAATTCAAGAGTAAAGATTCTGGAGAAAATCAATGAGTTTGGAGAAAGCTCTCTGACGGTGGCTGTATTTGTTTTTTTCTTCAAGTGTCATTTGAGCAAATGTACGTGTTTCCCCCTGGGGTATGAAAACGGGGTCATAGCCAAATCCATTATTTCCTCGTGGTTCGGTTGTTATATGTCCATTGACAATTCCTTCAAATAAGTATTCTTTTTCGTCGAGGATAAGGGCTATTACAGTGCGGAACCGGGCTTTCCGGTTTTGTTTTTCCTGCATAAGCTCGAGCAGGTACATCATATTTTTGTGGTAATCATGGTCAGATGCAAGGCGTGCCGAGTTGACTCCTGGTTGTCCTCCTAGAGCTTCTACTTCCAGGCCTGTGTCGTCGGCGAAGCAGTTGAGTCCTGTTTTTTCGTGAAAGAAGCGGGCTTTTTGCAAAGCATTACCTTCGAGAGTGGGGGATGTCTCAGGTATTGAGAAATCGAAGCCTATGTCTGAGAGTGAGATGATATTGAATTTGTCTTTAGCCAGGTGACGTATTTCTTGTAGTTTATGCTGGTTGTTTGTAACGAAAATAATCTTATCCATTGTTGTTATTTTTGTGTTGTTTAAGATTATTATTACCAAGCCGTTACTATGGATTGTCTGATAGATGGCTTAGTTAATAGTAAATTGGGACAGCTTTTCGAGGAATTTCTTTTTTCTGCCTTCTGATACTTCTATTTGTTCGCCGTTTGATAGGATGACATATCCGCCACGGCCACGCACGTATTTTTTAATGAATTTTAGGTTAACGATATGTTTGTTGTGTATTCGGCAGAAGTGGCTGTCTTTGAGCAGGTTTTCGTAAGTCTGGATAGATTTTGACACAACGATTTTTTTACCTGATGTAAGGAAGAAGGTTGTGTAGTTATTGCTTGATTCACAGCGTATTATTTCGTTAAGGTCTATGATGTGCAAACCGCTGGATGTGGGGAGAATAAGTTTTGAAGGGCGGTCCTTTAGATTAGTGCTGAGTGCTGATATTTTTTTCACCAGCTCTTCGTTGCTTGTTTCTTTATATCGTTCGACGGCTTCGATAAGCATTTGTGGTTCGACGGGCTTGAGAATATAGTGTAGGGCAGCATATTCAAATGCTTTTATAGCATATTGGTCATAAGCTGTGACAAAGATGACACCGAAGTCGTGATAATCGACGCTTTCGAGTACTTCGAAGCCGTCGCCATCTGGCATGCT
>JALVRO010000323.1 GCA_027031265.1 Bacteroidales bacterium
TGGTCTAAATAAGCTCTGTAACGTCCCCAGGCTTTATATTTAAGCACATCGCCATAGTCTATCTGCCAGTTCACATTATTTTCACCGAACATCAAGCATCTCTTGTAATCATAAGCTATCATTGGTAAAACAGTATCCGGGTTAATCACTTTTTCTTTTGGCCCGATCAAGTAATAAGCCTTGTGTGTGCTGTAAGTCAAAAAGCCCTGTACTGGCATCAACTGTCTATCCGTATTATCAGGTATTGGTGTGAGAAATGTGTTGTACATCCGATAACGGCTCTGGTCAATCTTATGCACAACAGGTGTAGCATACAGACGTGAAAATTTGCCCTTTATTGGTAGACGGATTGGTATAAGTACTGTGTCTGGATTAATCACTGTGTCAATAGCAACCAGGCGGGGATTAAGCCCTTCACACTCATTTTCTATCCCAACATAACCATTGAAATGAAGAAATCTATCAGAACCCTTGAGAATTATATCTACATTAGTCTGACCGCCATAAAATTTGAAATAGTCATTAAGTTTTAGACTCGTGTCGGCCGGCATATCAGCATAAGCATAAGTAGTAGTATCAACAACAGTTATTGTGGTGAAAAAGATTTTTTGCCCAGGAGGATAATTATAATAACCTTGCGCTGAATACATCATACTGTCTTTAACCTTAACAGTAGCATTAAAAATCTTATGACCAAAGCGTCCTGCCAGTATCCTGGCTGCACGTATAGTATCTATCTCTCCACCCAATCTAATAACTACTGGATGAGCAGAATAAATCTGTGCATCGGCTATCTTCAGGTAAGGCACATCATAGGCAAGTAACACATTTTTTTGAGGAACATAAGTAGTCCTGGATGCGCTGAAATTCACCGGATTATGACGACGTATAGATACCAGCCGTGTGCCACTGAGCCGGATAAATTTAGGATTCCTACCTGTTACCTGTATCAAAGAATCTCTCTGATCCTCTGATGTAACAACCGTATAACGTGGATCATCCAAATTGCCCCCAACATCAATCAGACCCTCGTTAATTTTCCACTGAAAATGATCAGAATAAACAATGTATTTATTACGTGGAAAAACTACATAATTATCCACAGTATTTGACACAAAAGTTCCTATCTGTGTGGCCAGATCCATGTAACAACTCACATTTGACGTATTAAACAGTGTCTGGCTAAATGTACTGTCTTTTAACACAAAGCGGCATGTATCTGAAGTAAAATTATCATAACTGAGACTGAACTGGTCTGAGCGGATCTGTGCATCGATGAAATCCATAACACCCGATGCTTTGACACCATCATACCCCACTGTCACCACTGCGCTGTCCAGATAAGCACGTTTTTGACCCTCCAGGAAATTCGGATAAATCACAAAAGGCTTACTGGATAACTGCTTTATGGTCATGGTCTGTGTCGAATCATGGTTATTAACCAGCTTTATATCAGCCCTGTAATTATAGGCAATAGATGGAAACTGACTTGGAAAATTCTGGGCTTGTTGCTGATTCTTGTCCACAGGATACATAATCAATGTATCAGATGTTCCTCTCAGGGAGTCTGGCATTAAGCGGAAGTTTCCCCAGGCGTATGTGCTGAGGAATTTCAGATATGAATGTGAAGTCAGGCCACTATTATCCAGCTGCAAAGAACCAACCAGGCGTGCCGCACCAAAAATCTCAAACCCCTTAACAGTATCCTCTGTCCTGAAACCCAGTGACTTATCCCATTGCAGGGAAAGCTGTATACTATCCAGGTCTGCCAGAATAGACGAGTGCAAGGTGCCTGTCATTACTATATTGTCTGGCGTGATAAACAACAAATTATCCAGACGGAAAGGATAATTGACAAAGTAAAAATTATTAGAATCAACAGGTGCTTTCTCATAATAAATTCTAGATTCTGTCTTTGCCTCAATACTAGGATAACCATCATCAGCCCTGGCCAAAAGTCCACTCTTATCATCGGGCCGATCTATATGCAACAAACCACTGAAATTATATATTGACGAAGCACATGTATCCAGTTTGTACTTGTACCTATATACGTCCATCGTATCACCATTGTCTGTGATAAGTGACGTTAAATAAATAGAATCCACTGCCCTATAAAAACGCATCTGCATCTGTTTGACACTGCCAAGCTTGACATAAAAGCTATCCGAACTATAAAAGAAATCTTTGCCTTTGAGATTAATAAGACCTGCCTTAATGCTACCATCAAAGCGAAAATCAAAGTCTTTGAACAAAGTAACCTTGTTGGCACTGACCTGGACTTTACGTGCCGACGATAAGAAAAAAGGCAAAGTATTAAAAATGTCCAATTGTTTTGTGTTTAGATTTAAAATAGCATTGATACCTGTACCATGCAAGGTATAATTTCCAATCGATCGTGCAAACAAAACAGTATCCACAGAAGCAGCAGAGAAAATACGAATCTTGTCATAATCATCGCTATATTTCCGCATCTTGACTGTGTCCTTGAGGAAATTTTGTCTGATGCTGGCTCTTATTACATGGTAAAAACGCTGACTTATGCCATAAATCTTGACTTTTGACAGATCGTCAGAATAAGTCAGCTTAATCCAGCCACGTTGCACCATTCTGTCCAGGTAATCGAACACCTTTTTTTTGAATGTCCTGATTCCCAATGTCAATAGATATCTTGTAAAACTTTGCAGATCCACAGTATCAGGATAGTCTTTTTTGCGCAAGTACTGGTAGAGAAGTTTTGCATAATTATTTCCTCTTTCATCCCCAAAACCTGCCAACATGTATGGGTCATAATACTGGTAAGACTCAAAAAAGCTAGTATCCTCCAGCCTGTTGATAGTGTTTACAAAATAAACCTTAGAATCAAAAGCCCAGAGCATCTCTGCTGTGTGAATCTCGACCTTATGGTAATCATCATGAAATGGCTGGCTACCATAAGATCCATTGGTTCTGATAAAGCTCAACAAACGTGGACGCTCATACGAAAGCACCTTGGGCGCCAGATAAGGATAACCACTCTCTATCATTGACGAATCGTATAATACCAGCATATCGACCTCAGGATGATATATTGCTGTGTCTGTCGAGACCATCAGTCTAAAGCTGACTTTGGATGCTCGTACTGCCTTAGGTGTGATAATATAAGAAGAGGCTGTAGTTGTTATAAGCTTATCCTGGCCAAGTAAAAAGTCAAGGCTCCCATGAAGATAAATATTTTGTCCTTCGACAGAAACCAGTCCCTCGAAGATGCTCTGTGGTACAATATTTTCAATTCTCTGCTCTCGGTATGCCTCGAACTTTGGGTTTTGTCGCTGCACAGCAGGGGAATAAGAAAAACGCATTATTAGCTTTCCATCCAGATTTTTGAGACGTACTATTTTATAATCAGCTGTGAACTTTACATTTGGGATTTCGAAAGTTTTCTCAGAAGTATTAATAGTGTAAGGGCCAAAACGCACAAACGCTTTATCATTTATCCGGGGGAAACGATCCCAGAAAATAGTGCCACTTATTCCCTTCCAAGTGTGGGTAGCTGTATTGTATTGCCCTTTTGTAGAATGGATTATGAGTGTATCCCTCTGAAGAAAAATCTTTATATCCACGTTAGATAAAGTTCTAAATGTGAACGATCCATCCCTTTCTAAGCTAAAATCATAACCCCCATCTATAATTAGTCCGAGGTCTTTTCTGGGTGAAATTCTATCTGTGGTTAACAATTCGTGCAAATAAGAAATTTTTTGCTCAGCCATAGATGTGGTACGCCTGGTAAGTATTGTTTTATCCAGTTGCCTGGACCAACGCAACAAAAGATCTGGTTTTTCCAGATCAAGAAGTCTATTTGAATTATCAATGTAATAAAGCATAAACTCAGCTGTCAAATGTGCATGGGCCATGTCATTAAACAAATCAATAAGTTGCTTGTGGTAATCTTCAAGGTCAGACTCCCAAAAAGTTAAATAAGAAGTAAGTATATGCTTCTGCGTTTTTGTCTTGATAGCAGGTTTAAGGTATTTTGCAATCTGCTTATTAAATAATGAATCTGAAAAATACTGGGCATTCAGATGACTTGTTAGTAAAATCAAGACAAATAATAGGATTGTTTTTCTCATAAAACCATTTTTTGGGTTAAAAATGAGCCATGTAAGCTCAAAAAATTATTAAAATCACACCAATAACTTTTGCCATTAAAGATAATAATTTTATCTTTGCCGTGCTCTAAAACAAACAAAAACAGAAAAATTTGTAAGGAAGTATGCCAGTAAGAATTAGATTGGCCCGTAGAGGTCGTAGGCACTACGCTACTTACTCTATCGTAGTTGCCGACAGTCGTGCGCCGCGTGACGGCAAGCACATTGAGAAGTTGGGCATTTATGACCCAAACACCTATCCTGAGACTATTGAGATTAATGTTGATCGTGCAGTTTATTGGCTATCTGTAGGAGCACAGCCTACTGACACCGCCCGTACCCTGCTTCGCAAAGCAGGAGCTCTTTATCTTTTCCACCTCTTGCGTGGTGTCAAAAAAGGTGCTCTGACAGAGGAGCAGGCTTATGCTAAGTTTAATGAATGGAAGAAACAAAAAGAAGAGAAACTCCGTCAGCTTAAAGAAAAGACCAAGCAACAAGAGAAAGATAGAATCTCTAAGATTATAGAGGAAGAGAAAAAGATTGCCCAGAAACGTGCTGAAGAGATTGCAAAGAAATTTGCAGATAAAGCACAGGAGGAAGCCGAGCAAGCACAGGAAGAAAAAGCAGAGGAACTAGCTACTGAAGCGAACGGACAGACAGAAGAAAAAGCAGAAAAACCAACTACTGAAGCGAACGGACAGACAGAAGAAAAAGCAGAAAAAACAGCTACTGAAACGAACGGACAGACAGAAGAAAAAACAGAAGAGTAAAATGAAATTTCGTGAGGCAAAAAAAAAACTCAATCCCCTGGACCAGGTTCAGATTGGTGAAATAAAAAAACCTCACGGATATAAAGGGCATCTGAAGTTTAATCTATACTTCGATCCTACAAAACTTACAGAGGAATCAGTCTTTGCCGGTATAGACGGCTGGCTGGTTCCTTTTTTTATCGACTATGAGGAATCAAATTTCACAGCCATCAAACCAATAATAAAATTTGAAGAAATAAACTCAGAACAAGAAGCAGAGCAGCTATCCAACCGCCCTATTTTTCTCCCCCGACAAATCGCAAAAAAATACGTAAACCTGGACTCTCTCCAATATATGATAGGTTACCAAATAGAGGATATAACCAGTAGTAACACAGGTAAAATCATAGATTTTATTTATAATGAAAAAAATCCTCTGGTCAAAGTTTTGTTTAATGGACAGGATTATCTTATCCCTGTCAGAGGTACACAAATAAAAAAAATAAATCACACAAAGCGCCACGTAATTGTTGAGTTACCCCATAGCATGATTAATTAACAAAATTTTTGTTGACAAGAACCACATTTTTGTTTATAATTAATAGTAAATTAAAATAATTATAATATGAATTTTTTTTATAAACAAAAAATTAATCAGCGACAATCATAATGCCCTTATATTTTACTCGGCTAATCACTCACTTATCATAGTCGAGCTCAAAGATATAACCATGATAGATGAGCTTAGTTACAAACAAAAAGCTATGGCATTACTCGACTTCATTAGGGAGAAACAAATAAAATATATGATCTTCAACACACTAAAACTAAAAACCATTTTCCCGATTCATTTGCAAAAATGGATTGCCAAGCATGTCAACAGCAAGCTGATCAGGATAATGGACAGGATAGCCATTGTGGAGCCACAAGAACCAATTGCGAATTTATCCTTACAGATGTATGTAGAAGAAACTAACAAATTCGGGCCATTGGCTGAGGAGCATTTCTTTAAAACCGAACAACAAGCGCTTAGATGGCTTCTTGGTGAATAATTTTTTCTTTCCATTTTTTTACCTAAATTTATACAAAAGTTTAAAAGCTTCAATCCCATGGATATCAACAAAGTCTTAATCTCAGAGAGTGACAATGCAATTTTATACTTAGTACCTGAACATTCACTGATCTGGATAGAATTCAAAGACACAGATCTTCTGGACGAGGAAAACTACAAAAAGGCTTCTCTTGGGGTTCTCGATCTTGTCAAGCAAAAAGGGATTAAGAAAATGCTCTTTAACACACTAAAACTCAAGGCAGTCCTATCCGTTGATCTGCAGCGATGGATCGCAGAAAATGTAAACAAAGATCTCCTACAACTTCTGGATAAAGTAGCAGTAGTAGAGCCACAGAATCCTATAACACATCTTTCCCTTCAGCAATACATCGAAGAATCCTTACGTTACGGCACACGTGCTAAAGAAGCTATATTCCAGGACCTGGAGCATGCTCTCAAATGGCTTCTCACTGATTAAGCCAGGTCAAACCAGATTAAGACTCACAGTAATTGCAGTTTAAACCACATCTAACCCAGGGGCTGCTTACACACAGGTACTTTTATCACAGGCCACCTCAGACGACAGGGGTAGAGCCCTCGTGGCTCTACCCCTGTCGTCATACTTAGCATAATAAACGGTCAAAAGCAAAAAATTCATTGTAACACTGTCACTTATCCAGCTCAATACCAATAATGAGAATATCATCTGGCTGGCGCCCTTTCTCTGTCCATCTTTCTATAGCCTGCTCAATAGTAGACTTTTGTCCGGACATTGTGTAATCCTGGATCTCAAGCAGCAATTTTTTCCAGCCATAAGATCCTAATCGCTCCTGTCCTTCACCTCCCAAAATATCAGTAATACCATCTGTGAATAAATAAAGTCTGTCTACCTGCTCGAAACTCAGAGTATGGCTTTCAAACTTAAACTCCCGCATAGAATAACCAGCTGTTGCGCGGATACCTTTGATTTCCTTGAGCTCCCCTGCCGACACTATATATAAAGGCCGTCTTGCCCCTGAGAATCTTATAATTTTTTTTTGCGGGAAAAATAATACTAAAGCTACATCCACACTATCATAGAGGGCTGTAATTTCTTTATCGCCCTGACGCAAAAATATTTTTATATTTCTTCGAAACTCCTCCAATACCTCAGCAGCATCTGGTTCATCCTCGTTAAAAAGGATATCCTTAAAGATAGTCACAGATATTATGCTAAGGAAAGCCCCTGGTATACCATGGCCTGTAGCGTCTGCCACCACAAGAGCCACAAATTTTTCAAAACGATTAAAATAATAAAAATCACCACCGATTTCCTCAAGCGGACGATTGATTATAAAATGGTCTTTGATAAAACTACATTCTATGAACAGATATTCAGGGGCCATTATTGATGATGCAATCCTGCGGGCATAGCCAATACTCTCTTTTATCACCCTGTCACGCTGAGTTAGCTTATCATTAATCCTTGTCAATAGCCTGGCATGTGTCGCCAGTTCCTCGTTCTTTTCCTGGATAATCATGTTGTGTTCTTTCAGCTTTTGAACGTATTTCCGTACTTGCTTGTTCTTGCGGTAAATAATATTTAACAGCACCATTACTGCGAGCAATACCAGCAAACCAAGTAAAATAATAAGAGTATTTCTACGGTTTTTAAATTCCTCCAGCTCCAGATTTGTTCTCAGTAAGCTTATCTCAGCCTCTTTTTTTGCTGCCTCTTCTGTAAATTGGATACTTTTGATACTCTTTAGTACTTCGTCATTAAAAAGCTTATTTTTTATACGCAGAGCACCCTGTGAGGCAAGATAAGCATTATGAAAATCACCTTTGGCAGCGTAAACATCTGATAGAATTGTATATGCCTGTAGCTCGCGGTATTGCGTGCTATGATTACGGGCAATATCCAGAGACTTCTTAGCAAATATTAGTGCTGAATCCAGCCTTTTTAGCTTCAGATACAGATCTGCCATGTTATAAAGATAATCGGAATAAAGGTCATAATCCACAGTGAAATCAGCTGTAACAGCAGTCTGTCTATAATATTTTAAAGCATTGATATAGTCTCCTTTTGCCTTGTAAGCATCAGCTAAATATTTGTATGATACTGGTAGCTTTTTGAAAATTTTATATTTCTTCCTTATTCTAATAGTCTGCCTAAGATATTTAATAGTACTATCTGGCTCGTTTTTCATCAGAAAAGCACGCCCAATATTTTGCAAAGCATAGGCTTTGAGGTCATAATTATTGTTTATACTAGCCACGCTATCTGCCTTGTGGAGGTAATAAATGGCCAGATCTGGAAGTTTTTGATAAAGGTAAATATTTCCAATATTATTATAAGAATAGCCCAGTTGGGAAATAACTCCATGCTTCTCGGCCTCTTTCATACCTTGCTTATAATATGAAAAAGCAATACTATAATAACCCAGATTCCTATAAAGCACACCCATAAAACTATAAGCCTTGGCCAGTTCCTCATAATCTCGTAATGAATCTGCCAAAATAATAGCTTCCTGACAATACTTGATAGCACTATCAGGCCTATTGTTTCTTAGATTCCATGTTATTTCCAGTAAAGTCTCTAATCTTTTTTTCCCTTGTAAATTATCCAGACTATTGATTAGGGAATCGAGATCCTTGGCAAAAGATAAGACACTAGTTACCAATAAAATGGACAATACAACAATAAGTCTTCGCATTGTAACAGGCTTCTGTTTTGACACATTAATATAAGCTTTTTAAAATTCTTTTAAAATTTTATTTGATAATCTTTATCTCCACTCTCTGATTCATTCTCCGCCCCTCGGCTGTAGAGTTGTCAGCTATTGGCCTTGTTGGACCATAACCCTTTATGTCCAAACGTGAAGGATCTATACCGTTGTCAACAAGATATTTCTTCACAGCTCTGGCTCTCTCCAGTGATAGCTTCATCAATTTCTGCTGGTCGCCAATATTATTTGTATGCCCGCTGATAAGAATGTGTATGTCTGGATTTTGCCTGAGGAACATGACAAGACGATTGAGTTCTGGATAAGATTGTGGTAAAAATTTAGAGCTGCCAGCTGGGAAATAAATATTTTTCAATGTAAAAGACTGGCCTTGATGCAGGCTTTCCAGAGACAGAACAAGATTTATTTCAGTATAATCAAGGGAATCGGTCAGGTCAATAACTTTAGTATTGGACAGGTATCCTTTTTTCTCTGCATAAAAGGTGTATTTTTTACCCAGGGGAAGCAAAAGCTTAAACAGCCCATTATCAGTAGATAATACTGTGTTACCCTGGTTTCCAGCTCCTTCGACATAATAAACAACCTGTGCATCAATCGTCTGTCCATCTGGTCGGGCAACAACTTTTCCTCTAACAAGTGCTATTGGATCCGGACGGGACTGGGTGTTCAGAAGAATTTTATAAATATCCGACCCTCCATTTGAGTTTTCAGCATAAGACACGAAATAAGCATATTCACCCCTGGAATCAATCGTAAAATAGGCATCCCAATCTTTAGTATTCACATTAGGACCCAGGTTCCTTGGCTGTGACCAATGCTGCCAGGTATCATCCAGACGGTATGAAACAAAAATATCTGCACTACCATAGCCTGCATGACCATAAGAAGAAAAATACAGGGTTCTGTTATCAGCAGCCAGGAATGGAGTACCATCATTGAGGCTTGTATTTATCTGTGGTCCAAGGTTTAATGGAGCTGTATAGGTACCATCATCCTGCAAAAAACTAACGTACAAATCACGTTTACCATAAGTATCTTCGTCACGTTCTATGGACAGGATAAGATATTTTCTATCGCTCGAAAGACAATAAGAATAATATCTCGAATCATTATAAATATCACTAATAATCAACCTACCAGGAGCAGACCATCCATCAGCCATCCTCTTGATAACAGACAGACCATCGTCATTGACAAAGACACCATTATCATACGAACCAGATACGATAAAAACGCTTTGATCAGGCGACACATAATACAATCCGTTATTGTGCTTATCATTGAAAGGGGCAGGCATTTTCTTTGGTTTTGACCAATTCCCATTGACCATCTGTGAGTACCAAATCTCATCATCCGTAGCATAACCTGATTTTGGATAATCCTCGGCATCTCTCACAAAATAAAGAGTCTGTCCATCAGCACTAATCATGGGCCCCAGCTCATTGACTTCACTGTTTATCTCACTGCCAAGATTCTGTTTCTTATTGGTCAGAGGATTTTCCACAAGATTGAGTTCAAAATTTTTCCCATATAATTTCACATAATCGACCTTAACAATCATTTGGCCACCCAGGTAAAAACCTATTTTATCACCTGTGGGAGCCATTCGTCTGACGCTTATCCTTTCGGCGAGGTGTGAATTGACATATAGATCATAAACCCCATCATGTTTATGCACCTGAATAATATTCGTCTTACCCACAGGCTCGATAAACACTAAGCTTCGTGTACCGGTCAGATAGCGATAATTCCCATCCCTCCGTCTGTCCACATAATAATGTCCATCAGCACTGATTTTAAACTCATTACAATTATCAGCATCCTCTGAATCAAACAAAACTCCGAAATAAGTAGACGAGGGACCTGACATCTGGGTCAATGCAAACACCAGCCTATATTCAGCAAGTGACGACAGATCATACATCTCGTTCCAGAAACGATAATAATATTCATCGGTCTTGAGCTTGAGGTAATAATGGCCATTCTGAACCTTTGCATAGACCACATCATCATTTTTCTCAAACCAGGCATTGTCGTTATTATCAAAATTTTCTGAGACTAACAGCGATAACTGGGAAAATGTAACAAAAGGGATAAGTAGCAATAAGGAGAGCAAAAATTTTTTCATAACCAAAGAATTAATATTTCCTCTAACTTAGGAAAATAGCCTCTTAAAATCAAGAAAAAAGGCGACCCCTGCGGGGTCGCCTTTTTTCCCAGCGCTGGGAAAAGGTCTTTTGTTATTTAAGATTTTTGAGTGCTTCCTTGGCCCTTTCGGCACTAACGACCTTTTCTTTGAAAATGTATGCACCTGTTTTAGGTGAACGAACCATTTTAATTATTTTGGTAATGCCTTTACCTTCTTTACCAGTCTGAAGACGAGCAACAACTTTCTTAGCCATAACTTACAAATTTTTATTTAACTTCACGGTGAAGTGTGTAACGTTTGAGATAAGGATTATACTTACGCAGCTCAAGACGCCCGGGAGTATTGCGGCGATTCTTTGTTGTGTAATATCTAGATATTCCCGGCACTCCTGTTTTCTTCTGCTCTGTGCATTCGAGGATGACCTGTATGCGGTCAGCCTTCTTTTTTTTGCCACCTTTTTTCTTAGCCATTGTTTAATCTTTTTTGTGTTTAATAACTTTTGATATAACCTTTAGCCTTAGCACGCTCCAGGGCGGCTTTCAATCCGATTTTGTTGATCAAGCGCATACCTTCGGCAGAAACGCGCAACTTGATCCAGCGACCCTCATCTTCGAGGTAGAACTTTTTCTCCTGCAGGTTTGGATAAAAGCGACGCTTAGTCTTCTTATGTGAGTGTGACACATTATTTCCTACTATGGGCCGCTTTCCTGTGATCTGACAAACTCGTGACATTACGTTCCCGTTTTTTTGTTATTTGGACTTGCAAAAGTAAGATATTTTAATCGTAAAAAGAAAATTTTTTTGAAAAAAATGTCTCACATTAAAAATTTTTTCATTTCTCACACAAAAAGCTGTCCCTGGTCCTTGACTACCTTGCCGCCAATAATGACTGTCTCTGCCTGGCCCACCACCTCAATTCCCTCGTAGATATTGTTATCGGCATTCATCTTGTGGTTTTCGACGGAAATAGTATGTTTTTGTTCTGGATCCCAGATAACCAGGTCAGCATCATATCCCTGGGCTATCATACCCTTGCCTTTTAGGCGAAAAATCTGTGCTGCATTATATGAAGTGAGCTGGACAAATTGCTGCATAGTCAATTTTCTGCTAGCCACGCCCAGCGTAAAAAGAATCTCGAGGCGATGCTCCACGCCTCCAGCCCCATTTGGTATATGACGAAAATCATCCTTACCCATGGCTTTCTGATCGTTGGTAAAAGAGCAATGATCTGTGCCAATAGTGCTGACTGTTCCATCGCCTAGTGCTTCCCACAGGGCATCCCTGTCGTGTTCTTTGCGCAAAGGAGGGCTCATCACATATTTTGCAGCCTCAACAAATGGTGCATCATATACTTCGTCTGTAAACGTCAAATACTGTGGACAGGTCTCAGCAAAGAACTGTACACCTTCAGCCTGGCGCTGGCGAATTATGTTTATTCCCTTTTCTGTGGATACATGTACAGCATATACAGGCACGTCCAAACTTTTTGCATACAAGGACAGGCGACCGATAGCCTCAGCCTCTGCTTCATCAGGACGAGACAAAGGATGATATAGGGGTAAGGTCTTACCCTGGGAATAATACTTATCACGCAGGTATTCAATTATTTCGTCATTTTCGCAGTGGACAATGGTAAGAGCTCCCAGCCTGCCTGCTGTTTCCAGAACTTTTATCAGTGTCTTATCGTCGATACCAATAGAATTCTTGTAAGCCATATAAACCTTGAATGAGGTGACACCATAATCTTTAACCAGCTGGGACATTTGCTGTGCTGTATTCTCTGTCCATTCAATAGGGCTGACGTGGAAAAAGACATTAACCAGGGCACCGCTAGCCTCAGCCTGGCGCTGGAGATATGCCTGAACTAGAGATTGACCATGAAGAGGTGTGACAAAATCAATGACCGATGTTGTACCACCCCATATAGCGGCATGCGAACCTGTCAGGAAATCATCTGCTGTAAGTCCGGCAAAAGTAGGCAAAGCGAAATGAACATGTGTATCTATTCCACCAGGTATTACGTATTTTCCTCCAGCATCAATGACGTAAGCACCTGGAGCACTGATATTTCTGTCGATGAGAGCTATTTTATTCCCTGTTATTAAAATATCTGCGTGTGTCTCTTCGTTGTAATTAACAATAAGTGCATTTTTGATGATAATTTGTGAAGTTTTCATTTTTATAAAATTTATTTATTTTTGTTAAATCAAATAAATTTTAATGAACTATTATATCAAAAAATTTAGAAAGAAAAGAAACCTTTTTGGCTCTTTCTTTGTTTATATAAAAAAGAAAAGATTTTTAAGTTTGGATTCTTATTGTATATTTGCAGTTTAGTTTAAAGGATTTAATATGCAATAAAGCACTAAATAATCAAAGCAAAAAAGTTACTTTATGAAAAAGATTATAGTGACATTGATAATAACAATAGTGTTTGTAAGCATAGGATTTAGTCAGCCACCACCACCTGATCCACAGCCCATTCCAATAGATGGAGGTTTATTATTCTTGTTGCTAGGAGGTATTTTTCTGGGTGGTCGTGAGGTTTACATTCACGAAAAAAAGAAGAACAAATGAGAATTTTTCTCTGGGGCATGATGGGCAGTGGAAAGTCCCGGTTAGGTAAATACCTTTTTGAAAACATAAAAAAAATCGATTCGTTCTTTGACCTGGACACAATAATCGAACAGAAAACAGGTAAAAGTATAAAAGAACTCTTTGCCCGTGAGGGTGAAGAGTTTTTTCGTAAAAC
The DNA here is from genome assembly GCA_027031265.1 of Bacteroidales bacterium. GTDB lineage: Bacteria > Bacteroidota > Bacteroidia > Bacteroidales > S143-33 > S143-33. The sequence continues at coordinate 13,555 of JALVRO010000323.1, forward strand.
AGAGCATGAAAGCTTACGGGAAATCATAGATTCTGGAGATAATTTTATTCTTTCCACAGGTGGAGGAACCCCTGTTTTTTATGATAATCATGCATTGATGTACAATGCGGGTCTGACTATTTACCTGGAAGCACCAGTAGATTTATTAGTAGAACGACTGTGGGCACAAAAATCTTCACGACCACTCATTGCTAATATTAACACACAGGAGGAGTTAAAGCAATATTTATCCACACTACTGGAAGAGCGTGAAGGTTATTATCGACTGGCGCATGTATACTGGGACATACGACGTCCAGAAGATGAATTATTAGAAAAGTTGCGTCTAATGTTAGGCTGTGACCAGTCTTAATCTTGATGTTCTTTGAATAGAAGCACTACTGGTATAGCCCCCACGGACATATAAGTCACAATAAAGAAACTCTCCCTAATACCATACAGATCACTCAGATACCCCACCAACAGGGAGGCTACAGACGACCCAAAGAAGTTTAGAATCATATACAGGGAATTTACGAATGCTGGACGGTCGGTTTTTATCTCATTAGTAAATGCCAGCAATACTGGTCCAGTAGTAAAAATGACTAATCCCATTAAAATTAACAAAGGGAAACTCCAGAAAGAATCCAAAGTCAAGAATAAAAACATCAGCACAGGCGCTGAAATTGCCGAAATCAACAAGGTATTTCTACGACCAATATGATCAGAAATAGATCCACCAAAGAAACTTCCAAAAATACCTGCAAACTCCAGTACAGAGAGCGATATACCCGAAAGCCACAGGCTCTGCCCCTGACTCTTGAGGTATGTAGGAAGATAAAATGTCAGAGCCGAACGCAACATAGCACGGAAAAGTAGAAACAAAAACATTACCAGGAAAAAATTATAAACTTTTCGTAGTATTTCCTTGATGCCTGTTAGATTCCCACTAGTCTTTGTAAACCCCTGACCTTTAATAGGCACTTTACTTAACCTCCACCACAGGAACAATGAAGAGGCCACACCAAATGGGATAAGTCTCCATATACCTTCCAATCCCCATGCAGAAACAGCGGCCAGGACCACTATAGGTCCAAGTGTACGTGCCGACTCGCCGCCGACCATGTAAAAGCTCATACCCAGGCCAACTCTATTACCAGAAAAACTACGAATCATTACTGGAGATGGAACGTGAAAAAGTGTAGAATTAAGCCCAACGGTAAAAAGCAATAGCAACAATACTGCATAATTAGGAGCAAGTCCAATCAAACACATGGCAGTAGCAGAGATAGTCGGCCCAATGATTACCAAAAAACGTCCCCCTTTGCGGTCCACTAAAGCACCAAACACAGGATTTAGAAGTGTGGGTATGTTACGAATAACATTAAGTAAACCTGCAGCTGTGTAGCTAATAGAAAAACGTTCAATTATAAGTGGCAAAATAGGAGAAAGAAATGCTGTAAAAATATCATGAGCAAAATGTGAAAAAGAAACTGTTAGCACATCAAAAAGTCTGAAACCTGATTTTTTCCCCTTTAAGCTGGCCATGACTTGCTCCTTAAATTTAAAACAGTGCAAAGATAAACTAATCTCGATTAGTTTATCTTTTAAAAATTCTTTATAAAGGTTTACAATTTGCACAAATTTTTATATTTTGAGTTCTTAAAATAAGCCATTTAATGTTTCTAAGACTGGACATACCACGTATTGACAAAAATCTTGAGCAAAAATTCACCCTCGAGTATAACAAGCGCACGCTTCCTTTTGCACGATTCACGTTTTTCATTGTGATTGTTTTCTTAGGGTTTTACTATTATCTGGATTACATTAGCGGTCCTCATAGTTATAAAACGCTCTGGCTTATAAGGACTTTTGGCCTTTTAATCCCCTCAATATTAATGTTTTTTATCTCACTGTGGAAGAAATTTTATTTATACTATCAGCCAATAATGGCTGCATACATTCTGCTCATGTCCACCTCTATTATAGGGATGGTCTATACATGCCAGAGTAATGAGTTATGTTTTAACTTCTATTTCATTGGTATTCTGACAATTAACGCACTCACCCTTGTATCACGACTCAAGTATAAAAATGCTTTTTTAATATACATTATCACAACTTTACTGTATATTTTTGTAGCAATAAAGAAACAAAGACTTACCGGTTATTTTCTTTACAATGACATCCTGTTTTTTGTCAGTGTGTTAACGGCTTTTAGCCTGGCCCATTTATTTCTGGAAAGCTATATGCGCAATCTTTTCCTGAGTGAAAACAAACTCACAGAAGCTAACGAAGAACTTGTATACCAGAATCAAAAAATTTTCCAGCAAAATGAAGAGCTCCAGATATTGATGAGCAAACTCAAGGAACAGAAAGAAGAGCTTGAGGTTTATAACAAAAAAATGCGTGATAGTATTAATTATGCGCACAGGATACAGCGGGCTATCTTACCTGACGAAGAGCAGCTAAGGCAGGCAGTATCTGATTATTTCATTTATTTTTATCCCAAAGATGTGGTTAGTGGAGACTTTTACTGGTGGAGCAGAAAAGCAGATTATTTATTTGTGGCGTTAGCTGACTGCACTGGACATGGAGTGCCGGGAGCTTTTATGTCAATGCTGGGTGTCAGTCTGCTCGAAAAAATTATTATCACACAGAACATTAATGACACTGGTAAAGCAGTAATGACACTAACACAGAACCTGATAAAGCTTCTAAAACATGATAAAGACAAGATCATCAGTGATAGTATAGACATTTCCCTTATCAGGATAGATCTAAAAAACTGGAAATTACAAACTTCTGGTATTCATATTAATTCATTCATACTTTGTCAAAGGAAACTAGACGTAGAGGATATCAATTTACGTCTTTTTGAGGCAAATAATGCCTATTTATATGAAATTAAATCATATAAGTTTCAGGTAGGCTATCATAAGCTTTCCAGATTCAGGTTTGATGCTGTAGAGATCCCCATCCAACCAGGAGATCAGATTTTTGTTTTTTCTGATGGACTTACTGACCAGATGAGTCCAGAACTACACAAATTTACCAAAGCAAGGGTCAGAAACCTGCTTATAGAACTAGACTCATTCCCTCTTAGGACCAAAGGGGAGAAGATCATAGCAGCTTTTGACGCATGGAAAAAAGAATATCACCAGACAGACGATGTGTTGTTCATTGGATTACAATTGTAGAATGTAATAAATTTTTCGTCAAAAAAAGCTTGGATTTTTATCAAAAAAATTCTCAAAGTCTTGTGGTATTATCCTATTTTTTGTAAAAATTTAACGTACTAAAACATGAGGACCTTTACCAGTCTAGTTTTAAGTTTTCTATTCAGTTTTGCTGTATTTTCTCAAGATTTCACATATACGGATAATGGCCTACCATGTGCCAGAAATGCTTATACTTTTACTCCCAGTGTGACAGGCTCTTTTGACAGTTTGGTATGGGATTTTGGAGACGGTAAAACTTTGTCAGAAATTTCAGCGCAGGCAGTGGATCATTCCTTTATAGCTGCTGACATTTATAAGGTCAAGATGAATGTTTATCATGGCGGAAGCATTATTGCCAGTCCTTCCCATAATATCACGGTTTACGACAAACCCAATCTGACTTTTAGCTATAGTGCTCCAAGTCTTGTGTGTGCACCTGACGACTCGGTTGTGCTAACTGTAGACACGCTAAATATAGAGCCACAGGATCTACAATTCACCATTGACTGGGGAGATAAAATGCAACAGTCATTCAGCAAAAAAGAGATTGGCAAACCCAAAACCCATCATTATCAGAAAACTTCGTGTGGGAATGTTATTACTATTGGAAATTCGCAGATAAAAGATAAATTCCTTATCACAATCTCTGCAACAAACCGTTGTACCAGCGTACCTGTCTTTCTGTTCAAACCTGTGGACATAAAATCTGCTCCTAATGTGGGCTTTTCGATTGAGAATACAAATTACGATAGTCTGACAGCTACTTTTTATATATGTGACTCGAATACAGTACTTTTGAAGAATGACTCTTATGGGCGGGACAACTGTCTGTCAGTAGATAATGTAATATGGCGGGTTTATAATGAAAATAACCAAGTTGTTAATGAATGTATAAATAACTGTATTGACAGTTACACGATGCCCTTTCCTGGCTTTGGTAAATACAAGGTTGTTTTAACACAGGAGAACGCATGTGGTTCAGCCAATGTGGAGCGTTATGTGGAGTTTCGCAAACCACCAGAGGTAAGATTCAGACTCAAAGAACCAGCATTTTGTTATCCGGCACATGTAACATTCTTGAATATTTCAAGTGATGAGGTAGTAAGATTCTGGTGGGACTTTATCGGAGACAGTTCACAGGTGATTGTGGACACAGTGAAAGTCGATGAAGAATGGCTTTATACAGAATCGGGTATTTATGTCATAAAACTATGGGGTACAGACAATTACTGCATGAATTCATTTGACACAACACTGGATCTGACAAAACGGTGTAGAGATATTTATGTACCAAATGCTTTTATTCCTACCAGTGACAATCCAGACCTGAAAGTTTTCAAACCCAGGGCCAAGGATCTGGTTGATTACCGTATAGACATTTATGATCTCTATGGCAAGCATATCTGGTCATCTACAGCTTTGGATGATACTGGCAGTCCCAGTGAGGGCTGGGATGGTACCTGTCCTGGTGGCACACCTTGTCCTCCTGGTACTTATATCTGGAAGATCAAAGCAACGCTCAGCTATGGAGATCTGGGTGAAGAGCCATGGGATGGCCAGGTTTATAACAAAAAGGGTAAACGCTCTACTGCTGGCACTGTCGTGCTTATCAGACAATAACAAACACTATCCATGTAAATCTTTAGGCTTATGAAAAAACTTTATTTTCTAGCCCTCTTATTGTTTTACGGCTTTTTACTTAATGCACAGGAGCTTGCTTATAACAACAATATTTCAGATTACTTGCAACTAAACCCAGCTTTTGCTGGAAGTAAGAGTGTATTTCGTGTAGCTGTGAACAACCAGCTTAGATGGTATGGAGCCGTTCACCATACTTTCTACAATTCTTTCTCCTTTGACATGAATCTGAAGAAAATACCAAGGCTGGGTATAGGCATAGAGGCTCAATACAATCAGTTAAGCACTGGTTTTGTGCATTCTGTGGCAGCTGTCTCTGTAGCTTACAGGCTGGGTATGCTAAGGAAATTCGTGTTCATACCAGCTTTACGTCTCTCTTACAAAGGTTATTACCTCAATACCAATGACCTGGTTTTCTATGACCAGCTGAGCATCTATGATGGTATTTACACACAATCAGCAGCAGTGCTAGAGGTGCATAATTTTCATTTGTTGAATATCTCGGCTGGTTTTGTGGCACAGTTTCCTATTAACTTTAACACAATAATGCCTACCTGGGTAAACCTGGGACTTGCCATTGACAATATACCGAAATATTCATTGGTTTTTAACCAGTCCAGCCTTCTTTATTATCCGACAAAACGCATTTATCATGCTGGTGTGCTTATACCTATTCTACATCGTCAGCCAAAGACCAGACTCCACCAATTTCGTGGATTGTATCTTTATCCAAACATAAGATATCTGGACCAGGGTAATTATAATCTAATCACACTGAGCACATTGTTTTACAAACATCCTTTTATAGCAGGCATTGGCCATCAGAATTTCAAGACTATGAGTCTGCTGAATAAAAATCAGTTTGTCGGCACACTGGGTTATCAAGGACACTTTGGTAACTATCTGATGTTCCAGCTATTATACACCTTTGATCTGGGATTATCCATTAATAATAATTCTCCGTTGTTTGTCACACATGAGTTTTCTCTGGTAGTTAATTTCATCAACAGGCGCAAAAACGATTGTCCAGGAAAGCTACGATTTAATGAGAAGCGCTGGTATAGTGATCTGGATAATAATTATTGGCACCAGGGCGAATGTCCACCAGGCAAGACAAAACGCCGTACTTTTAGAGATATTTTCCCAAGTTTTTATCCAATAGAACTACCCAAACCATACACACCAAACGAAAAATTCATCTTCTAAACCCACAGGCAATGAGAACAAAACATTTTTTTCTCAACATACTTTTTTTGATTCTGGGTGTGAACCTGTCTGGACAGATACACTGGGCAAGCAAGGTAACTGGTTACAGCTCAGAATATAGTCCGGACCGCAATAGTGCACAGGAAATACTGGGGCTGCCAAATGTAGATCCCCAGGGACGACCTTCTCCTTTTGCCTGGGCTGTAGCTCCTAATGAGCTAGACAAAGAAGGTGTGGAATGGGCATACATTGATGTAGAATTTGACAGCACCTATCTGACACAGCAGATAGCTATTTTCCAGAGTCTAAACCCAGGTGCTATCTCTCTCGTATTTGTTAATCCTGTGCGCCACAGCAGCGGTGACTCTGTACTGTGGAAGCTAGTATATGCAAACAAAGATGTTATTATACGCACTGGCCTGCCTAAGTTTGTAACAGTGCCAGACAGTCTCTATTCTATAGCAGGCACTAAAACACGAAGAGTTTTCCCACCAGATCGGCGCTTTAAACCAGATAAAAAATATGACATTCTACGCATTTTCCTTGACCAGCCAATGCCTGTGCGACAGGTCCGTATTGTCATCAACACACTTGCTATAGATGGCTGGAACCAGATAGATGCTGTAGGTATTTCTAGCTCAATGAGGCCAATAAAATATCCCAGGCCCAGACTGGCTAACCAGGGAATGATTCTGCAGGCTAAACCAACAAAAGTTTTATCTACGAAAAAAACAGAGATCAGCCCTGTTGTCTATCCAGATGGCAAGTTTCTTTTCTTCACACGTACAGAAAAGGATAAAGGACTGGGAATAGAGACACAAGATATATACATGGCCGAGATGAAAGAAATTTTAGAGCATCCATGTGCTCGTAGTATAAAGCATCAGACATATAAAGACCAGACCTGGGCAAACATAGCTCCCATACCATGGAATTTCAACTCTCCCTTACCTAATGCTGTGGTTGGATTCTCAGCAAATGGTAGATACATGTTTCTGAGCGGATATACTGGCAAGGATAAAAAAGACCTTAGCCTGGAGCAATTGGTAAATCAGTCTTCGCAAATGCTTTCTGTGTCCAGACTGGACTCAATTTATTACACACAGGCTGACTCGAATATTATTGCAAAGATTGATACAAACTTACGCCACCTATTCAAACAGATTTATATAAGCCCTGAAAAAAACATTATCCTGGGCACAAGGACCGACACAATCGACTCAATAATAGCTATTTATTACAAGGTTCTTCACAATAAAAAATGGACAGATCCACAACTCATAGGATATGCCAGAGGCAAAAAACTCTTCACAATAATCAAGACAGACCAGGGACAAAAAACATTATGGATACAGGTGGATAGCATAGCTCCCCTGGAAGTGAAATTCACACAACTGGTCTGGAGCAGACCTGAGAAAATAAACATACAGGGATTTGTCAACTACAGTAATTACATCAGCTTCTTTGTTTCGCCCGAAAACAAGGTAATGTTCCTAGCCCTGGATGACAGTAATACTGTGGGGGAAAGAGACCTGTTTATCAGCTTCTACGATGACAGCACCCATACATGGAGCCGCCCAGAAAACCTAGGACTTCCAATAAATACTCTGGCTGATGAGTCTTCACCTTATCTCGATGGAGATGGGAAAACCCTGTTTTTCGCCAGTGCTGGTCATGAAGGCTACGGAGGCTATGACCAATACGTAACCTACAGGCTTGATAATACATGGAAAAGATGGAGCGAGCCCCAGAACCTGGGACCAATAATTAACACACCAGCAGACGAGCTAAATATGAGTATTCACCAGACTACTCGCGAGGCATATTATATTTCCACTGGCGATATTAAGTCCTGCCGCATTCAAAGCGATATTTATTCAATAAAACTGGCAAAACCTGTAATACTACACATCAAAGGCCGCACTTTATGCTGTCAGTCAGAGATAGGTCTGGGAGATGTCAATGTAGCCTTAGTGTCTGTGCAGAATGGTAAGATTATTGGCGATCGTATTGTACGGTTTAAATCTGACTTTAATGGCAATTTTGATGTTAAGATTAGCCGGTTGATTGATGCCTCTCGTCTGGGGCAGTTTGGACTAATAGCTTGGAGAGACACGCTTCATTTATGTGATAGTACAGGCAAAAAGATAAAATATTTTCCTGTTAACCTGACAAATCCTGACTGGAATATTGATATTACAGCGTATCTCCATCTAACAGCCCGTTGTACACCACCAGTAGTCACAGTAGAGCCCCAGCAGCCTGAGGAAAAGCCACAGAAACCAGTGGATACGACTTATGTTCCACAGAAACAAGTTACAGTTTACGGCCAGATGAAGGTCGACACAATTGGCTGTCCTGTTATTTACCATAGAGGTGTGCTTTATGCCATGACCAGTGTGAGTGCTGAGCATCCTAACCCATTCATTGAACTAGATCCTGTATATGTGAAGTATTTCGATTATAACCAGTCTGATATTAGCATTAATGAGAACACATTCCAGTATTTGCTAACACAGCTCGAAGCAAATCTAAAGCGGTTTAAAACAGTCAATGTGTATATTGTTGCCAGTGCTTCGAAAGTGCCGACACAGGCATATTGTTCCAACTTTGAGCTGGCACGCATGCGTGCCCAGAATCTCGAAGATCGTATAAGCAAGTATCTCAAAGAACATGGCATACCTGAGCATAGGGTATTTTTTGACAAACGCTATGTTGTAGAAGGTCCTGAGTATCAACTGGACCCAGAAAACATAAAACGCTATAAACCATATCAATACGTAAAGGCCTGGATTTATTCATGCTCTAATGAGATTGGTAAGTGATAAAATTTTACTTCCTTCCCAGAAAAGAAAACAAAAGTATTTTCCGGTGGATAATAATACTTGGATGTGACAAGTAAAAATCAGGGGAGCGAGACATAACTCGCTCCCCTGATAGTCTGACCTCTTGTTATTACACTATGAGTCTGTAATCTTGCCATTGCAGGATTTATTTTAGCTTTAAGTTGGCCATCTTGGTTGTGAAAAATCTAGCACCCAATTCCCTGGCCTGCTGATAGACCTCCTCCATGTTAAAGCCTGGCACATTACTCATTGCATCGTCCAGAACAATTATTTTCTGCACAACAATAGGCACGTATTCTATGATCTGCTTGAGCGATGTACCCACACAATGGGAACGAGCCTCGCCAGCGAGGAAGATGTTATCAAACTCGCCCATCATATCCAGCAGCTCATTATTAACCTGTGTCTCAGGCACATCATCATAAATAACCTGTGCGGCAAATGCTCCAAAATGCTCAGCAAAAGGATAAGTACCCTTTATTACTGGCTGGTAATAGCGTCCCTGACTGGCCCATTCTTTTAATGCCTCGAGCAACGGAGGGAAGATAGCTGCTCCTTCAGATCCTATCAAACAATGTGGAGGCCAGACCGTGTGCGTTATTCCCTGTGCCTCGAGCCTATGCAGGTAGTCAAGGGATTTGTCGTTGTCAATTACTGAGCGCCACACGCCCTGCTCTACCTCATGAGCACGAATAGTAGAGAAAGGATCTGGATGATTACCATTTTTATCCACCCAGAAAAGAGTGTGCGAAATATCCATCAAATGATGATTGTCAAGTGTGATAATAATATGGTCAATCTGCTCCTTGTTGTCCACTATCCACTTAGACAAGCGTATCATATCATCGTGTGCACCAGGGACATACAAAGAGCCCCTTCCCTGACCTTTTTCATCCCCCAGATTACAGAAATCATTTTGTGGATCTATGATTAACAATAGATTAGACATAGCAC
>JALVRO010000324.1 GCA_027031265.1 Bacteroidales bacterium
CTGCGCAGGAGGTTGCTAATTTTTACAGCTAAGTTGTGATGAACAAAAAAAGGGCACACCGTCTGAAATATTTTTAGCGGCGTGCCCTTTGTTATGCACAAAAAAAAGGTTGCTTAGAATCTTAGTCCCAGGATAGTTACGTCATCAATCTGTGGGCCTTCTTTCTTCCATTCGTAGAAAGTCTTTTCCAGGATCTTACGCTGCGTTGCCATGTCCATGGTATGAATATCTGTAAGTAGTTTCTTGAAATGGCTAATCATGAACTTACGCAGGCTTGCTGAAGCAATCTGATCGTGGAAGCCGTCTGAGAACATGTATATAACATCGTCTTTCTCGAGCTGTATATGCTGGTCGGTGAATGGTTTTTCTTTCAGATAGCTACCCAGGGGTTGGCGGTCTCCTTTTAGCACAATAAGCTCTCCTCTGCGGAAAATGTACATAGGCCGGTATGCTCCAGAAAAATTGATTTTAAATGTTTTGGTCTCCAGTATTGCCAGAGCCACATCAGCTCCATCTGTGAACTGGCGATTGTAATCCGAGGCAGATAAGGTCTTTTTGATATTCTCCCGTAGTTCGGCCAGAATCTGTGCTGCAGTATATTCGGGGTGTGTTTTAACTGTCTCCCTGAGCATTGTCAGGACCATCATGCTTATAAAAGCACCAGGTACACCATGACCTGTACAGTCGCCAACAGCAAAGTAAAATTTATCACCTGTGTTCTCGGCCCAATAAAAGTCGCCACTTACAATCTCCTGTGGAATGAACAGGACAAAGGCTTCCCTGAAATATAAGCGGAATATTGTTGTAGAAGGCAGTAGTGCATTTTGTATTCTCTGGGCATAATGTATGCTTTCCTCTATCTTTTTCTGAGTACGCATCAGCTCTTTGTGTTGTCTCTCTATCTCGTCTTTTTGGCTCAGGATTTCCTCTTTTTGCTGGTTAAGGATGAAGTTTTTTTGTAAAATTTCTTTGTTTTTAGCCTCTAACTCTTTGTTGTAACGTCTGATTTTTTTGTATTGTAACCACAGTATAATAACAAAAACAATTATAAGAGCAACTACTACTGCTATGGAAGCAAAGATAATGTTATGCCGCTGAATTATAAGCTGTTGCTTTTCCTGAGTGGCTTTGAGCAGGCGGTTTTCTTTTTCAGCTAGTTTTAGCTGATAGACGGATTCGAGGTTTGCAATATCTTTTTTGATTTTTTCGCCTGTCAGAGAGTCTTTGAGGTGTGTGTATTTGATGTAATTTTCCAGAGCTTGCTTATATCTATGCCGAAGTGTGTCTATTGTGAAATATGTGAGGTAAATATTTTTCAAAATTTCAGGAGCTCCGATGCTTTGCGCCAGGGCGAATGAGGAATCCAGATATTTCTGGGCCATGGCATAATGTTTCTGCAGACCCAGTATATTGGCTTTCAGGGATAAGTCATCGGCTAGCTGGCTTTTATTTCCAGTTAGCTGGGAAATATTTATGCTTTTGTTTATGTATTTCAGGGCACTATCCAGTTCTCCCTGTGTCATTAGCACGGAAGCAAGATGATTATATGTCTCGGCAAGTTGTTCCAGGTAGTTAGATTTTTGTGCATGCTCGATAGCTGTTGTGAAATATTTTTTTGCAGAATCAAGAATACCTTTGTCTTTTAGTATGATACCTATGTTGTTGCTGGTCAGTGCAATGCCCTGGTGGTGCTTAATCTTTCTGAAAAGCTGATATGCTTGTTGATAATAATCCATTGCTTTGTCTGTGTCAGACATATAATAGTACACATTGCCTATATTGTTGAGATTAACCGCAATCCATGCTGTGTCTCCTACTTTGTAAATTTGTTCCAGGGCTTTGAGAAACCATTCGAGGCATTGACGATAATCTCCATTAAAACAATAAGAATTACCCATCTCACCACAGCTTGCTGCCATAAAACGATGATTTTTTGTGGTGGAGTAGTACTGGTAAGCCATCTTCAGATATTTGCGGGCAGAATCATATTGATCCGTGTAGTTAAAATACTGGCCGCGATTGAGGTTTACAAAGGCCTTGAGATCATTATTATCAATAGCCCTGGCCAGAGAATCACATAATTCTATGTATGGTAAAAAATGGGGATCATCAGCCCAGGTGGTCTGCAAAAGCATGGTCGCAGCATTAACACGAACGCTGTCCTCCATATATGGATCTCTAAGAATATTTACCAGACTGTCGTGTACCTTTTGTATATCTGGTCTTTGTGCAAGTATTACTGTGGCTAGCAGTAAGTTGATTATCAGAATAATAATTCGTCTCACCTCTCAGTCATGCTTTTGTTTTTGGTTCACAATTTATTAAAAATTATATGATTTTTTAGAAAAAACGAATTTAATTTAATCCTACTGATGGTTAAAGATTCCTTGTAGCCATTGGTCTATTTCATCCCTTACTTTGCGAAAGACTTGTAGTCTTTTTTCTTTAGTGCCCATGGTCCGAGCCGGATCATAAAAATCACGATGCAGACGTTTCTTGACCTCTCCAGTAAATACAGGGCAAGACTCGCGTGCACTATCGCAGACAGTCAGCACATAGTCAAAGCTTTCGTTAATAAAACGGTCCACAAATTTGGGCTTATGCGTGCTGATGTCAATACCTATCTCTTTCATGGCTTCAATGGCCAGCGGATGCACTTCTCTAGCTGGTATTGTGCCTGCAGAAAAAATCTCCCAGTCAGGGTGCATGTTTCTTAATAATCCTTCGGCCATCTGGCTACGGCAGCTGTTGCCTGTGCATAGAATCAGTACTCTCATGTCATTAGTTTTTA
>JALVRO010000325.1 GCA_027031265.1 Bacteroidales bacterium
TCAACACTGGTAAAGTCAAGCTCTATCCACGCACTGAAATGATGGACCTGGTGATTATTGACGGACGTGCACGTGGCATTATTACCCGTAACCTTATCACTGGAAAAATCGAGCGTCATTTCGGCCACGCCGTTGTCTTGGCCACAGGTGGTTATGGTAATGTTTACTTCCTCTCAACAAATGCTATGGGTTCTAATGGTAGTGCTATATGGAAAGCACATAAGCGTGGCGCTGCCTTTGCTAACCCAGCTTTTGTACAGATACACCCAACAGCTATACCGCAGCACGGCCCTTACCAATCCAAGCTCACTCTAATGTCAGAGAGTTTGCGTAATGATGGCCGTATCTGGGTTCCTAAGAAACTGGAAGATGCTGAGGCTATTCGCGAGGGACGTAAAAGACCCGAGGATATTCCTGACGAAGACCGTGATTTCTACCTCGAAAGAATGTATCCTGCTTACGGAAACCTGGTTCCTCGTGACGTTGCTGCCCGTGCTGCTAAGAAAATGTGTGACGCTGGCTATGGTATTGAGAACAACCCAACCAAAGAAGGTGTATTCCTTGATTTTAAATATGCTATAGAACGCCTCGGCCGTAAGGTTATCGAAGAACGTTATGGCAACCTGTTCCAGATGTATGAAAAGATCACAGGTGACAATCCTTATGAAACTCCAATGAAGATTTATCCTGCCGTTCACTATACAATGGGCGGTCTGTGGGTAGATTATGAACTGATGTCTACAATTCCTGGTTTGTTTGTAATTGGTGAAGCAAACTTCTCTGATCATGGAGCCAACCGTCTGGGCGCTTCAGCTCTTATGCAAGGTCTGGCTGATGGTTACTTTATTCTTCCTTATACAATCCAGAACTATCTTGCTGACCAGATTAATGTGGCACCTATCCCTACCGATCAGCCTGAATTCGAAAAGGTAGAAAAAGAAGTTCAAGACCACATAAACCGCTTGATGAGTATTAATGGTAAATACTCTGTGGATCACTTCCACCGTGAGCTGGGTAAAATTATGTGGAACAAAGTCGGTATTGCACGTAATGGCAAAGATTTGCAGGAAGCTATAGATGAAATCAAGGCTTTGCGCGAAGAATTCTGGAAAAATGTTCATATTCCTGGAACTGCTGATGGTATCAATGTTGAGCTGGAAAAAGCTAACCGTGTTGCTGACTTCTTTGAACTTGCAGAGCTTATGGCTAAGGATGCCCTGCATCGCGAAGAATCATGCGGTGGACACTTCCGCGAAGAATACCAGACAGAGGAAGGCGAACCACTGCGCCGCGATGATCAGTTTATGTATGTAGCAGCCTGGGAATACACAGGCGACGGACAAAAACACGACTGGAAGCTCAACAAAGAGCCTCTCATCTACGAAGAGACAGAAGTCAAAGTACGTAACTACAAAGTAGCTAAGTAATAATTTTTAAACTAAAAATTCTTTTGCTATGGCAAACAAAACTATCAACATAAAACTCCGTGTCTGGAGACAAAATGGTCCATCAGACAAGGGACATTTCGAAACTTATGAGCTTAACGATGTCCCCACAGCTGCTTCTTTCCTCGAAATGATGGACCTGCTGAACGAAAAGCTGATCAATGAGGGCAAAGACCCTGTCGCCTTTGACCATGACTGTCGCGAAGGTATATGTGGTGCTTGCTCCATGTATATCAATGGTCGCGCACATGGTCCTGACACAGGCATTACTACCTGCCAACTGCACATGCGCCTATTCAAGGATGGTGAAACTATAACTGTAGAACCATGGCGTGCAAAAGCATTCCCTGTAATCAAAGACTTGATGGTAGACCGCTCTGCCCTTGACGAAATCATTAAGGCTGGTGGCTACATATCAGTCAACACAGGCGGCACACCCGACGCCAATACTATACCAATTCCCAAGGATGTGGCAGAACGTGCTTTTGACGCTGCAAACTGTATTGGCTGCGGTGCATGTGTCGCAACATGTAAAAACCACTCAGCAATGCTCTTCGTGGCAGCAAAGGTATCACACCTGGCACTGTTACCACAGGGACAGGTCGAAGCCGAACGTCGTGCTAAGGCAATGATTGCTAAAATGGACGAACTCGGATTCGGTACCTGCTCCAACACAGGTGCTTGCGAAGTAGAATGTCCAAAAGGCATATCTATCTCATTTATTGCCAAGCTCAACCGTGAATATCTCAAAGCTAACCTGTAATTATTTTCTTAATTCATCTACGACAGAGGCGGCCCTGCGGGCCGCCTCTGTCGTATTTACAAATCAAAACAAAAAAATTTACCAGCCAAATCTTCTTAATGTCAATGACTCATACAAAATCTGATATTAATCTGTTTTAGCTTAAAACACTTTAACAATTATTTCGTCAAAAAAAACAAGGATTTCATCACATTATTATACATTTATTTAATCTCACCAAAATAGCGTCCACCTAAGGCAAGGTACTGTTTAAACTGCTAACAATCATACAAAAGTCATAATAGCAAAGTTGATTTTAAACAGCATTTTATTTAAGTTTGTTTTAAACAAAAAAAGTTAAAATTATGAAAAATTTATTACGTGTTTTTCTTTTAGCAATTTTCATGTTATTTGTTGTTAATGCTTTTGCAGTACAAACCTCTGTAAATACCAGTCCAAAAGCACAGCAGGTTCAGATTCAGGCTGCTCCTACTTTCCACATCACTACACCTCTCCACAAAACTGACGGCAAAAGCCAGCTTGTAGCTGCATTGCTCGCATTCTTCCTGGGTACTCTGGGCATTCACAACTTTTACCTGGGTTACAAGAAAAAGGGTATGACACAGCTACTACTGACATTAGGCGGTTATGTTATAGGTATTGTGGGAGGTATAATTGCCGCTGGTGGTGCTAGTGCCGGTAGTGCAGGAGCAGCTCTTCTTGGTACCATTATTTCTACTGTTGGTTGGATTGTTGTTTTAGCAGTCGCTATATGGGCATTGATTGACTTTATTAAAATCCTTACTGGTGACTTGAAGCCAGCTGATGGAGATTATGCAGAAACACTGTAATTCTTTCATTGTTCCCAAAAAAAGACGCCCCGAATGGAGCGTCTTTTTTTTGTAATAAACCTCTAACAGAGCCTAGACAAACATTATAAAAATTTCTAGTAAATCTTCCCATTTTTAATACCTGAAATCTAAATAATTGTGTATAATTACTAATAACAAAATATATCAATCAACTGAAACACAAATAGTTCCTTCGTTTCCACAAATCTCCACGCTTTTGCTACTATCTGACCTTTAGATTAATTTTATATTAAACTAAAAATTTGTTGTCATCATGGTCAAAAAATTACTCTTTCTCCTTGTAGGTGTAATGTTAGCAGCCAATAGCACTTTTGCTATCTTGCCTTCGAGAGATACTATTAATCCAGCCCATGACACCACTGTCGTAGTTAGCTCTCCCCAGAGCCAGACCACAGTTACTACCAGTTCTACATCAAGTGGCAAGAGTCAGATCATAGCATTCGTACTTGCATTATTGATTGGAATATATGGGGTGCATAACTTCTACCTTGGCTATAAGAAAAAAGGGACAACTCAGCTTATCCTGGCCGTGGCTGGAGCAGGAGGCTTTATCATTGGTGCTTTTATTCCGGTTTTCGGACTTATATTGATGGGGCTTGGACTTATAGCTCTAACCGTGGATAGTGTGTGGGCATTGATTGATATGATAAAGATTCTTACAGGAGACCTGAAGCCTGCTAATGGAGACTATTCAGAAAAATTGTAATTTACACTTCCACCGTCTAACCTAAAACAGGGCTGTCTATTTTAGTCCTTGTGGATTTTTTAGACAGCCCTTTGCTCACTTCTGACTTTTCCTATAATTGCTAGTTTACAATCAACTTATATCGTTGTGTTTTACCTCTCATCTTTAGCTCAAGTATATATACACCTTTGCCTGACGGAATGTTAAACCTGTATTGACTGACTTTAATATTCGGTTCTGAGAAGATCTCTTTTCCTGTGACATCAAACACTTTAAGTGAAACATGCCGGAGTCCTCTGAGATCTATATTTACCTGGCCATGGCCTGGATTTGGATAGATTTTCACAGAATTAAATAAAAAATCTTTATCACTGCCTATATAAGTAATCGTAACAGTATAACAGTCAGAGGTATCAACACAAACTCCGTCTGTGATTATAACTGCATAATCACCAGATTTAACGGGTACAAATACCTGGCCTGTTGCTCCAGGGATTGCACTATTATCTGCACAATTTATCCACTGGTAAGAAGCATTGGACTGATTAGCTGTAAGCTTGTCGCCATTCTGTGTTACTGAATTATCTATGGTGTTAATTGTTAAATTGATTGTTATTATGCTATCGGCTCCACAGGAGTTGGGAATAGTGTCTGTATAAGTACCAGAAGAAGTATATGTTTCATCTCCGCTTGGCACAGTAAGAGAGTCGCAAACTGTTGTATCAATTGTTGAATATGAAGGATAACAAATTTTAGTCTCTATTAATCCGGAAAAAGGACTTGCTCCATTAGTCCATTCAAAATCAAGTTTTTTGGTAAACATATCATTAGCCGGATCATATTCAAACAGGACACCATAATCTTCTGCTCCCCCCAAGTTAGTCACACCATAAAGTTTACCATTTGAAGCTACCAAGAGTGAACCAAAAGGCCATTCACCATTTGGATAACCAAAATCAAATTTACGGGTACAGGTCTGTGTAGAAAGATCATATTCAAATATAACCCCGACATTATTTGCTCCGCCTGAGTAAGTCATTCCATAAAGCTTGCCTTTTGATGTTTCTACTAGTGAACCGCTGGGACCGGCTCCATAATTTGTACCGTCAAAATCAAACTTTTTTGTATATTTATCTGTAGCTATATCATACTCAAATATAACACCTTTACCATTTGCTCCACCAGCCCCTGCCAGTCCGTAAAGCTTACCATTTGAGGCTTGCATTAGTGGACCTCGAGGTAAAGAACCATTAGTACTGTCAAAATCATACTTCTTAGTATAAGTACCACTAACAAGGTCATATTCAAACAAGACACCTTTATTATTTACTCCACCTTCCCATGTCACACCGTAAAGCTTACCATTTGAGGCTTGTATTAACGAACCTTTAGGATTAGAACCTTTAAGCCCATCAAAATCCAATATTTTAGTATAATTATCTCCCACAGGATCGTACTCGAATAATACCCCTAGATTCTTTACTCCACCATCTGGGGTCATTCCGTATAGCTTGCCATTGGACGCCTCAAAAAGAGAACTTTTGGGGTAAGCTCCATTAATACTATCAAAATTCAGTTTACTGGTATAAACACCAGTAATTGGATCATATTCATACAAAACGCCTTTGTTATATGCCCCTCCTTTGTATGTCATTCCATAAAACTTGCCATTCGAAGCCTTAATGAGTGAACCATAAGAAGGTGAACCTTTACTACTCGATTCAAAGTCCAGTTTTTTTGTATATGTGTCACTATCAGGGTCGTATTCAAATAATACACCCTTACTCCGTGCTCCACCTGAATGAGTCATTCCATAAAGTTTTCCATTAGAGGCCACTGTAAGTGAACCATAAGGAAATTGACCTTTACTCTCTTCAAAATCAAATTTTTTTATGCATGTATCACTGGCCGGGTCGTATTCGAAAAGAGTGCCGGAATTGTTTGCTCCCTCCATCCAGGTCATTCCGTATAGCTTGCCATTGGACGCCTCCACAAGTGAACCATCAGGATAGGATCCATAATTTGTACCCTCAAAATCAAATTTCTTGATAAAAATATTTGTACCAGGATTGTATTCAAATATAACCCCGACATTATTTGCTCCACCTGAATGAGTCATTCCATAAAGCTTGCCATTGGACGCCTCCACAAGTGAACCATGAGGTTCAGCTCCATTAGTGCCATCAAAATCCACCTTCTTAGTATAAATTCCAGTAGCCAGGTCATATTCAAAAAGCACACCTTTATTATTTGCTCCTCCTATCTCTGTCATTCCGTATAGCTTACCATTAGAGGCCTTTATGAGTGAACCCCAGGGATCGGCCCCATTAGTGCTATCAAAATCTACTTTCTTAGTATAAGTTGCAGTAGCCAGGTCATATTCAAAAAGCACACCTAAATTTTTTGCTCCTCCTCCCCGGGTCATTCCGTATAGCTTGCCATTAGAAGCCTCTATGAGTGAACCCAGAGGTATGGCACCTCCAATACCATCAAAATCCAGGATTTTGATAAGGGTATCTGCCTCTGGATCATATTCAAAAAGAACGCCTTTGTTATTGGCCCCACCCCAACAGGTCATACCATAAAGCTTACCATTAGAGGCTTGCATTAGTGAGCCATACGGATATCTCCCATTAATGCCATCAAAGTCCACCAGCCGGATATAAGAATCTTTAGCTGGATCGTACACAAATATGACGCCTAAATTATTGGCCCCACCCCTTGAAGTCATACCATAAAGCTTGCCATTGGAAGCCTTACATAATTGTGTTAAAAAAGGATAAGCTCCGGGATAATCTGATTTAAATGAATATACTATTGTTTGATTATTTCCAGAGCCATCTGTCTTAAATATAGCACCTACACCATCATGTCCTCCTGATGGTGTCACACCCCACAGTTCTGTTTTTTGCGCATTGATATATGCAATGCTTAAAAAGAACAGGCTCAGAATTGTTATTAATTTTTTCATAGCCCATAATTTAATGTTGAATAAATAACTTAGTAAAAAAAATTTAGAATTGCATAATTATTGCCTGGTCTATTTGTTAGTTTTAAGATACTTTATCACAAAACAAATCAGATGGTTACACCATCATCACTCTATACTTTTTCACATCTTTGATATGTATTGTCTACTTATTGATAAAAAAGGCAGAGCTAACAACTCACCTCTTGTTCTTTCATTGTTTTGATAAAAAATTTAAACAACTGATAAAGTGGCAAAATTAACCCCAGCAGTAAATAATTGATTGACAAACTACTGCTCACTCCAGAGGACAAAAACAAAACAATAAATGAATTTAACATCCAGATAAAAAGAGAAAACTATTTTCACACAAGGTAAGCCAGAAAACCACATTCCCACAATGAGAGTCGAGTCATGAATCATCCTAAAATCTCTCGACTACTGTATAGATCAAGCAAAGGCACAACACAGCTTATCCTGGCCATGGCAGGAGTAGGAGTTTTTTTATCGGTGCCTTTATTCCGGTTCTTGGACTCATATTAATGGGACTTGGACTTATAGCTCTAACCGTGGATAGTGTGTGGGCATTGATTGATATGATAAAGATTCTCACAGGAGACCTGAAGCCCGCTAATGGAAAATATTCAGAAAAATTGTAAAAAGTACATTTCTTTAACTTTTCGCATATCACGCTAACGGATATTTATTTTATACCAGATCCCCATGAAAATCTAACTCTGGTTTTTTTATGATATTTATCAGTTTATAACTGGTAAGAATTCACTTTATTGCAAAAAAAAACTATGGACAAAACTCTCAAAAGCCATAATTTAGAATTCTGTGGCCAGGGTAAACACAAAATCTCTCTCGAAAAATTGCTCTCTACAAATAATGCTATCTTCCTTGATGTAAGATCATCCCAGGAGGTAAAGGCCCTCAAATTTGATCTGGAAGGCCTTGGAATTAAAACTATAAACATCCCTATCGACGAGCTACCCGACAGACTAGGAGAGATTCCGGAAAACAAACTCATAGCGTGTTTCTGCTCTTCAGGAACCAGGGCAGCATGGGCTTATCTTTATCTTAAAGACAAAGGATATAATGCTCTCTGGCTGGCAGCCTCTAACGAAGACCTTGCAGGTGCACTAAAAGCAGGAAGAATTTTCAAATCTCAGATAGAATAACTTGATAAAAATCCCACACCACTTTACCTCGGGCTGCAGGATCTGTATCCTGCAGCCCGATTTTATTGCCCCACTATGCCACACAGAATATAACCTGTTATTGACAAAGCCACTCATTTAGCAAAATATGTAAAGTAATTTTAAAAAATTTAAACACTTTCTTTTATACATAAAAAAATGTAAATAACTTTGCGATAAGTTAAAGCCCAGGCGATTCGATGGACAAACGAAAAATTAAGACAGCATTAATATCAGTCTTTGAGAAACAAGGACTTGAGCCAATTATAAGCCTCCTTAACACACTGGATATAAAAATTATTTCCACAGGAGGTACACAAAAATACATCCAGAACCTTGGCGTTGATGTGATTCCTGTCGAATCCCTCACTGGTTATCCATCTATTTTTGGTGGAAGGGTAAAAACTTTGCACCCTGCCATCTTTGGCGGAATCCTAATACGCGACACAGACCAGAAGGAAGCCCAGAAATATAACATTTCACCAATTGACCTGGTGATTGTAGATCTATATCCCTTTGAAGAAACAGTTGCTCAAGACGCATCACATGACCAGATAATAGAAAAAATCGACATTGGCGGCATTTCCCTGATACGCGCTGCTGCAAAAAACTACTCTCACACGCTTGTCATCAGTCACAAAGGACAATACGATAAACTTCTGACAATTCTAGAACAACAACAGGGATACACCACACTCGAGCAGAGAAAAGAATTTGCAATAGAAGCTTTTATGATCTCATCACATTATGATATTCAGATTTACAACTACCTCAACGATAACCCTTTCCTTTCTCTCAAGATAAGTGAGCAAAAAGGGTATGATTTACGTTATGGAGAGAACCCACACCAGCAAGCTCGTTTCTTTGGCGACCTGGGAAATATCTTTACACAGCTACATGGCAAGCAACTATCTTACAACAATTTACTGGATACAGACTCAGCTATTAACTTGATAGCAGAATTCGATGAACCAACAATAGCTATAATAAAACACACAAATCCCTGCGGACTGGCCTCTGATCCTATCTTAGACAGAGCCTGGGATAGGGCTCTAGCAGGAGATCCTGAGTCAGCTTTCGGAGGCATTATAGCATCTAACAGAGAAATAGACGAAATAACAGCAGAAAAAATAAACAAACTCTTTTTCGAAATTATCATTGCTCCTGGTTACAATGACAAAGCCATTGATATTCTCAAACAGAAAAAGAACCGCCGAATCCTGTTACTAAAAAGATTACCTGAGAATAAATTTGTTATACGTTCTGCTATAAATGGTTATCTTTGCCAGGAAAAAGATTTGAAAATCGAGACTAAAGACGAGCTAAATTTCGTTACAAACAGGAAACCTGGCACACAGGAATTAGAGGACATGTTATTTGCTAATAAAATTGTAAAGCATCTAAAATCCAATGCAATAGCTTTGGTTAAAGACAAACAACTGGTAGGTAGTGGCATGGGACAGACATCAAGGGTAGATGCTTTGCGCCAGGCAATAGCCAGGGCCAAAAGATTTGGCCTGAATCTAGAGGGGGCTGTAATGGCATCAGACGCCTTTTTTCCTTTTGCAGACTCCGTGGAGATAGCATACAAAGAAGGTATACGTGCTGTTATTCAACCTGGTGGCTCCATACGCGACCAGGATTCTATTGACTTTTGTAATGAACATAATATAGCCATGGTTTTCACAGGCATTCGTCATTTTAAACATTAAAAAAAGAGGGGAAATTATGTTTGGCAACTTATTCAAACCATTAGAAGTAGCTATAGACCTGGGAACAGCAAATACGATCATAATGATTGATGACCAGATTGTCATTGATGAACCATCTATCATCGCCATTGACACTCGTACAAAGGAAATGGTCGCTGTAGGTAAGGAAGCTCAGAGAATGCACGGTAAGACCCACGAACATATCCACACACTCAGGCCTTTACGTAATGGAGTTATCGCAGATTTTGAGGCAGCTGAAATGATGATCCGATCGATGATTGCCAGGGCACGTCCAAAGAAATTCTTCAACCCAACAATGCGAATGGTTATTGGCGTGCCTTCAGGTAGTACAGAAGTGGAAAGACACGCTGTTATGCAGTCGGCAGAACAAGCAGGTGCCAGAGAAGTTTATTTGATACTCGAGCCTATGGCAGCTGCTCTGGGTATTGGCCTGGATATCCTGGCTCCTAAAGGTAACATGGTCGTCGATATTGGAGGTGGAACAACGGAGATTGCCGTGATGTCATTAGGAGGTATTGTAGCTAATAAATCTATAACCATTGCAGGTGATGAATTTACCGAAGACATTCAGCAATACATGAGACGCCAGCATAATATTCACATTTTCGAACGTACAGCAGAAGAAATTAAAATACGCGTGGGAGCTGCTGTACCAGAGATGGATGATCCACCAGCTGATTTCATAGTACGTGGTCCACACCAGATGACTGCTCTGCCTGTGGAAATAGCCGTTTCGTACAAAGAAATAGCGCAAGCACTGGACAAATCATTGTCCAAAATCGAGAGTGCAATACTTAATGTTCTCGAGTCCACACCACCAGAGCTTTATAGCGATATTTTCGAAAACGGTATCTGGCTAACAGGCGGTGGTGCGCTTCTGCGTGGCCTGGACAAACGACTTGAAGCTAAAACAAAGATACCTGTCAAAATTGCTAAAGATCCTTTACACGCTGTGGCACGTGGTACTGCTGTTGCTCTGAAAAATTACAAGCAATATCCATTCTTGATCAAACGAACATAAAGAGGCAATGAAAATATATAGACTGCGCTTTGATTTGATATTATTCATATTGCTGGAGCTACTGGCGATTGTTCTTACCATAGAGGCCGACAAGAAAAAGTCGGTCTTTATGTTTAATACACTTACAATTATTACCAATGGTGTGTATTCTTTCTCATACAATGTAAAAAATTATCTGAATCTAAAACAGGAAAACCAAGCTTTACTAAAGACTAACAATAATTTACTTAACGAACTACTCAACTGCAAAGGCAGCACAAGCAACTTGAGCTTTGATGTAGTTTATGCTCATGTTCTGAAAAACTCTGTTAGTCGGAAAAACAACCTTATTCTTCTGTCAGCAGGAGCAAAGGAGGGTGTAAAAGACCAGAGCGCAGTCATATCCCAGAGCGGAAACGTAATTGGCATGATAGTTAAAGTAAGTAGACGTTATAGTGCTGCACTATCTATACTCAACCATCTGACCAAGCTGAGTGTGAAACATAAACAAAGTAATACTTTTGGTTATCTGGTCTGGAAAGGTAATAATCCCAGGATCATGTATCTGGAAGACATCCCTGTGTATGTAAAAATACGTGTAGGGGATACTATTGTGACCAGCGGATATTCCAATATTTTCCCTGAAGGACTCACTGTGGGAATTGTCCATAGTATAACCCGCAGTAAGCATGCTAATACTTACACCATTAAGGTCAAATTAGCCGAAAATCTATCTCGGCTGACCAATGTGTTTATAATTCACAACAAATCCCAAAACGAGCTTGATTCTTTATTCATTCAAGCTAAAAGAGTGATCGGAGAATGAAAAATTATTTCTGGAAATACCTGATTTATTTACTCACTTTCCTGGCATTGCAATTTTTGATTTTTAACAATATGGTAATAAAAGTTGGGAACTGGTATTTTGTACCTTATGTTTATATCCTTTTCTTTTTGTTGTTACCAATCGAGACAGACAGGTATACGATGCTGGGGTTAGCAGTACTGATTGGGTTGACAATGGATTTTCTAGAAGGAAGTCTGGCTCTTCACACAGCAGCTTTGATAGCAGTGGCTTATTTTCGTGGTGTTATTTTACAGAGTGTTGCACCACAGCTAGGATATAACCAAGGCATGCTCTTGAGTTATCTCAACTATGGGATGGGCTGGTTTATTAAGTATGCTTCTGTATTCACAATCGCTCATCACTTTATTTATTTTTTGCTTAATAATTTTAGTTTGCTCAACATCATAAATATTGTGTTGCAGACTATTATAAATAGCTTTTTGACAGTCATATTTCTGATCGTTTTACATTACTTTTTCAAAAACAGGCCTATTAATGTATGAGGAATGTTAATGATTACATCCGGCGCCTGGCAATAATAGCTTTCATTCTGCTTGTGAACTTTATCTTTGCAGCCAGGGTACTCATACAGGAGCTTCCTCCCAGAAGTGAAGTAGCTCTGACAAAGATCCTCAGACAAAATATACGTACTATTCGCCTTTACCCTGACCGTGGCCTTATCTTTGACCGGTATGGAAACATCCTGGCTGGCAATAAATACGAATACGAACTTTATGCTATCCCTGCCAATGTTAAGGAATACATGCATGATCAGGATATAGACAGTATAATCAGCCTATTACAGGTAGATTCTTTGCAGCTACGCAAAAACTTACTGGAAGTTATTCATGCACGCAGTGTGCTATACAAACCACGACTCATTGCAAAATACATCCCCCCCGAGCGTGCAGCATATCTTCAGGAAGTGCTATTTAGATATCCAGGGCTTTATTTCGTTAAACGTGCTATCCGCACCTATCCAGCACATAGTGCTGCACATGCGCTAGGTTATGTTAGATTAGCTGATTCGTCTGATATAAAACGGGATCATTATTATCAGCTTAATGACTACATTGGTAAGCGCGGTCTGGAAGAAAGTTATGAGAAATATCTTCGTGGGAAAAAAGGTGTCACACGTCTATGGGTAACTTCAAATGGCTTTGTAGCAGGACGTTATCTTAATGGAAAGCATGACACCCTCCCAGTGGCCGGTAAAAACCTGGTCACCACACTGGACCTGGAACTACAAACATTTGCCGAATGGCTTCTCAATGACAAACCAGGCGCCATCGTAGCTATAGAGCCCCATACTGGCGAAATTTTAGCCTTTGTTAGCAGCCCTTATTTTGATCCCAATATGCTTACAGGTAAAGACGTAAGCGTGAACTTTCCAAAACTGGTACGTGACACTTTGTTTGTCCCTCTTTTTAACCGTGCCATTCAGTCTGATAAAAATCCACCTGGCTCGACATTCAAGATAGTACAGGCCCTGGTTGCCTTGCAGGAAAATGTTATTAACACCAATACAATCTTCACATGTTATGGCGGTTTTCATTATCATGGCATTAACATCAAATGCCATATTCACCAACCTGTGGTAGATTTTTACTATTCCATACAGACCTCATGCAATACGTATTACTCCAATGTATATCGCCGACTCATTGAAAATCCGAATTATCCCAACACACACCAGGCTTATCAGCAATGGTATGAATATGTTTACCAGATGGGCTTTGGTCACAGACTGGGTATTGACCTTCCATCAGAAAGGCCAGGCAGTCTGCCTGATACAATGACACTTACTATCTCGCTGCGCAAAAAAAATTGGGCATTCCCTGATGTTGTACACATGGCCATTGGCCAGGGAAAGATTGGTGTAACTCCACTGCAGCTTGCCAACATGGTTAGCATGATCGCCAACCGTGGTTATTACATCACACCACACCTGGGTAAACGCATAGGTGACAGTACTCTGAAATTCGAAAAACATTACATTAGCATAGACACCTCAAACTTCACCAAAGTCATAGATGCAATGGAACGAGTCTTTATGCCAGGCGGCACAGCAGCATTCTCACATATTCCTGATCTGAGAGCCTGTGGCAAGACTGGTACAGCACAAAACCCAAAACCCTCTGGCAAAGACGATAACTCTATTTTTGTTGCATTTGCTCCAAAAAATGATCCAAAGATTGCCGTAGCTGTTTATATCGAAGAAGGTGGCCCTGGATCCCAGACAGCAGCACCTATTGCATCCTTGATTATCCAGAAATACTTGTTTGGCACAATACGCACACCATATTTGTACGACATCAGATTAAAAAACAAAAACATCTTTGAAAAAATAATCAAACGAGAAAATGCCAAAAAAGCAAGATACAAAAATTAATCTAGGCCTTGTGGTTGTGTATCTTTCTATTGTGATATTCGGCCTGCTAGCACTATATTCCGCCAACTCTGCAGAGACACCACATGGCATCCTCGAATCACGCTTCTATAGACAGCTAATTTGGGTGATAATATCCATTATACTGGGTGCGCTTATAATCTTCCTGCTCAAACCTTTCGACCTGTTTACATACACCCCAGCATTTTATGCTTTAATGTTAGCTTTGACTTTCGGTGTTGCTATTTTTGGTTTTGCTGTCCATGGATCTAAAAGCTGGTTGCGTCTGGCTGGCTTTAGCCTTCAACCCTCAGAATTTCTAAAATTTGCTACAGCCCTATTTTTCGCACGTATTTTTAGCATGAACAAAGATACTGTCGGCAGCCCACGTACCACATTACTAGTCTTTGCTCCTGTACTAGTGGCTATGGGTGCTGTGGTTTTACAAGGAGATATGGGTACTGCGCTGGTGTTTCTGTCATTCCTGATACCTGCATATCGATTTAGACTAATTAACTCATACTTAACCTTTTACATATTACTTTATGGTGTCATATTTTTTGTAACATTGCGTTATCCCTCATCATTGATTCTACAGCTAATCCTGGGTGTGATTTACGTTATCACAATGTTAACAGTAGAGAGAAAATATCAGAAACAAATCTTTCTGCTCCTGGTGATCATCCCAGTTATAATGTATTTTGCTAATATCATTACTGGCATTATTGTTCCTATATATCTGGCTATTCCAGTAAGTTTGATCATTGGTAGTTTAGTTTTCCTTATGTTTGTCTTTACCAGATCTAACAAAATATTGACCTATCTTATGATTTTTGCCCTGGGTGTGGGACTATATGGAGTTGACATTATTTCACCAATGCTTTATTCATCACTCAAACCTCACCAAAAAGAGCGTATCGAATACTTTATTCATCCCAAAAAGCTGGACAATATCACCAGTGCAGAAAAAGGTGTGGGCTACAATATTGTGCAAGCCCAGCTTTCTATAAGTGCCGGAGGACTCACAGGTCGTGGCTATCTGAAAGGCACGCATAATAAGCTAAAATATGTACCGGCCAAAGACACTGATTATATTTTCTGTACTGTCGCAGAGGAACTGGGGTTTATGGGTAATCTCATTCTTTTCTCTTTGTTCACAGCTCTACTCATCATTATTATCTCCATATCAGAGCAACAGCAGTCCCTGTTCTCCAGGGTCTACGGGTACTCGGTAGCAGGAATACTGTTTTTCCATTATGCCATTAATATCGGCTCCACGCTGAGCCTGCTTCCTGTCATTGGTATACCTCTGCCTTTCTTTAGCTATGGAGGTTCAGCTACAATGAGTTTTACGCTTATGCTCGCAACTCTTTCTATGTTAGATAACTACAGAAATATCAAGATAGAAGACATTTTCTAAAACCACATAATCATGTCCAGAAAAAAACAAAAAGTCAAAGAAAAAGAAGTTAACAAACTGGAAAACTTCTTTGAGAAAAATGAGAAGGCCTTGTTCCTCTCAGCACTTTTAATCTTCTTGTTCTGGGCGATACTGGTATTTCAGCTATCTGTCAGCGTTGGTGAAGATGATTCAGCATATATTCTTGCAGCAAAGAATTTCATTGCAGGAAAGCAGTTTCCTACATGGCATGGATCATTTTATCCAATTTTTCTGGCTCTTTTTATCAAAATTTCCGGGGGGATCAATATTATCCTGTTTAAAGCAATAAATGTCATCCTCTCTGTGCTGCAGTTGGTATTTCTTTATTATGCTTTTCGCCGCCGGGTGGATTCTTCGATTCTGACTCTATCCCTGTTGTTTGCCTCGGTTAACCTATTTTTGCTTATTTATTCCAGCCTCACATATAGTGAGCCGCTATACATGGCT
Organism: Bacteroidales bacterium; assembly: GCA_027031265.1. Taxonomy (GTDB): domain Bacteria; phylum Bacteroidota; class Bacteroidia; order Bacteroidales; family S143-33; genus S143-33. Next base: position 15,772 of record JALVRO010000325.1, read on the forward strand.
ATACAGACAGGAATGCTATGGGCTTTCTTCAATCTATATGATAAAATCAGGTCAAACGAGCCTTTCAAACAAACTATCGTCGCATGGCTGTTGCTGGGTCTATCTCTATTCCTGCTGTCGATAACACGCAATATTGGCTGGGCTGGAATCATTACTATAGTTTTATTTTTCTTGATTGACAAACGCTGGAAAGAAGCACTTTTAGGTGTGGGCTCTATGTTCGTGTTCTACCTGCCTTACAACCTGTACAAAGTTAAGGTGTGGCATATTCACAAGGCAGGTTTCGAAGGCCAGTTCAAGGCTATCTTTATGAAAAATCCTTATAATCCACATCTTGGTTATGAAAACTTCAGTGGATTTGTTAATCGCTTCCTTATCAACTCCAAACAATACCTATCACACCACCTGATTAATATCCTTGGTTTCAAAGTCGAAGGTACGGGAAGCATTGTGCTGACAATAATTGTTTACCTGGCCTTTGTGTATACACTCATTGTTCTATGGAAAAAGAAACGTGAGCTTCTCTTCCCTATACTATATATCGGTGTAGCAGTGACAGTTACCTTCATTACACAACAGACTTTCTGGAATCAGGAACGCCTTATCCTAATTTATGTGCCAATAATCGTGATATTATTCTCCTCAGCTGTATATGAACATCTAAAATCAGGTAAATACAAAATCATTATCCACCTATTTCTCCTCCTGATAATAATTCTATCCCTGGGCAAAACAATAAAATACTACAAACAATACCGGCCTATAAAACAACGTATACTGGCAGGTAATAAATTCGCTGGTCTAACACCAGACTGGCAACACTTCCTCCAGGTAGCACAATATGCTGCCGATAAACTCCCTGACACTGTCAACATAGCTTGCCGTAAACCAGGCATAGCTTTTGTTAACACAGGAGGCAGGGAATTCATTGGTATTTACAAATTTCCTGATGTGCACATAGACACAGTCCTGACCCAGCTAAAAAAGGAAATGTACGGTCAGAATAAACTTTTCCTGTCTATACAAATACCACAAAATCCAAAGCAATTCTCAAAATACTACAGGCTTTATCCATACTTCTCTTATCTGAGAGCCTTTATTAATGATTACTCGACTCAGCAACTTTATGGTTTGTTTATACCAGACAGTAGTTCATACAGGTCAATAATACAGATAATAAAGACAGAGAAACTAAAGTATTTTACTGATCCACAGGAATTTAGACAAAACATCGTAATCCGAAACAAGAGCGACTATGCTGTTTATCCTGATAGTCTGATGAAATACTTCCTTGACAGAGATATTGACTACCTTATACTGGCACGTCTGAGAAAAGTACCAAACATGAAAAATGCAGGCTTTATAACAACAATACAGAGATTTTTCAACTTCATTGAACTAAAATACCCGGGCACGTTCTCCATTGTCTATCAAGCAGGTGATGCAAAAGACGAACCAGCCTTTCTGCTAAAAGTTAACTACCTGAAACATCATCAACTCATTAACCAAATCCAAAAAAACAACCAATGAAAAAAATAACCCTTTTCTTGCTGGCAACTATAACTTGGTTTTTCTCTGTGGCAGACGAAGGCATGTGGGTGCCTTTGTTCCTCAAAAACTATGTCTATAATCAAATGGCTGCCCTGGGACTAAAGCTAACCCCGGAGCAGATCTACAGTATCAATCATTCTTCGCTCAAAGACGCTGTGATGATCTTCGGTGGAGGCTGCACTGCCGAACTTATTTCTCCCGAAGGATTAGTTATCACAAACCACCATTGTGGCTATAGCTCTATCGTCAGTCACAGCTCTGTCGAACATGATTATCTGACCAATGGCTTCTGGGCAATGAGCAAAACCGAAGAACTGGCTAACCCGGGCCTGACCGTAACCTTTCTGGTATATATGGAGGATGTCACTGACAGAATATTACCCTTTGTCCCTGAGAATATTACAGAGGCCCGGAGACAAAAAATTATCCACCAGTTATCACAGAAAATTATTGACTCTGTCGAGCAACACTGGGATCATAAATACCAGGCTAATATTGAACCTTTTTTCTACGGCAACCAATACATAATACTCGTCACACAAACATATAAAGATGTACGCCTGGTCGGGGCTCCTCCCTCTGCAATTGGTAAATTCGGTGGTGAGACAGACAACTGGATGTGGCCACGTCATACTGGTGACTTTTCCCTATTCCGCATCTACGCTGACCGAAATAATCAACCAGCAGAATATTCCCCTGATAATGTGCCGTACAGACCAAAAAAATTCTTCAAAATTTCGCTAAAAGGTTACAAACCTGGCGACTTTACCATGGTCTTTGGTTACCCTGGCCACACTCAGGAATACATCCCATCTTATGGTGTTAGTTATGTATTGAACCTGGTCGATCCTACGCGCATCAAAATCCGCCAGGCCAAGCTCGATATACTCATGCCCGCGCTTAATGAGAGTCCTGCCACACGGTTAATGTATGCAAAGCAGGTCTCACGTATTGCAAATGGCTGGAAAAAATGGATCGGAGAGACCAAAGGCCTCAGACGCCTGGCTGTGCTCAAAGAAAAACGCGACTTTGAAAAACGTTTTCGGCAATGGACACAGACCCCAGAAGGTCAAAAATACAAAGGTCTGCTTGAAGCATACAAAACTGTTTTTCAAGAAATGAAAAATGTGTCCAGAGCAAATATTTATTTCTACGAAACCATTTACACAACAAACGTCTTTCGGTATGCAGGCAAGATAAATAATCTACTCGATGAAATGGACAAAGCTCCAGACGGGCAAACTTTCAACAAGCTGAAAGACAAATTAATAAACACGGTCAACAACTTCATGAACCACCACCGCCTGTACGTCGAAAAAGCCATAACAGACAAGATGATAGATTTCTACTACAATGACCTGGACAAAGAGTACATTCCAGCCTCCATGAAAAAAGTAGTGGAAAAAAGCCAGGATTTGCCCGGATATCTGGTACATACCCGGAACCTGCTAAAAATAGGTAGCTCTTTCTATCTGTTTAATGCTTCGCTTTTCCTGAATACAACTCGTCTGGCAAAAATTTCAAAACTCCTGACTTTCAAGACATATCCCAAATACCAGCATGACTTTCGTAATGATATTCTCATTACACTCAATCGCGATCTGTGGAATATCTACAGACAAAAAATCTACCCTGATTATGCCCATTATCAACTCCAACTAGACAGCCTCAACAGGCTTTATATGAAAGCACAAATGAGTCTTGAGAAAAACAAGCATTTTTACCCTGATGCCAACTTCACTTTACGTGTAGCTTATGGCACAATTAGAGGCTACCGTCCACGCGATGCAGTACAGTACAATTATTTCACCACCCTGCATGGCGTTATCGAAAAAGACGACCCAGATATTTACGACTACAAGGTGCCGGCAAGACTCAAGGAGCTATATGAGAAAAAAGACTATGGTCAGTACGCTGACAAGGATGGTACATTACATGTTTGCTTCATAGCTAATAACCACACGACAGGCGGCAATTCTGGTTCTCCAGTTCTCAACGCCAATGGGGAGCTTATCGGAGTAAACTTTGACCGTACATGGGAGTCCACAATGAGCGACTTGAAGTACGACCCTAACCGCTGCCGTAACATCAGCCTGGACATAAGATATGCTCTTTTCCTTATTGACAAATACGCTGGAGCACACCGTCTTATCGATGAAATGGTACTTGTAAAATAATAGCATAATTTTTGTGTTTTTGCTATAAACGTATTTTTTTCGTAGTTTTTGACAAATAATTTCCAGGTATGAGACAACGATGGGTCTTCATAATATTGACTTTATTTCTTTTGCTAAGTATAGCAGCACAAGGACAAAACCGCAGGCTACAACGTGCTGATAAATATTACAAAGTAGGTGAATACACCAAAGCTTTCGAACTATATACCAAGCTTTATACAAAAGCCAAGAACCGCACAGAAAAAGCTGAAATTTCTTATAAGGCGGGCCTAGCGGCCCGCCAGCTGGGCAATCTCAGCTACCAGCTAAGCTGGTTACGCCGTGCCCTTAAATACAAATACCAGGACCCTAAAATTTATCTATACCTGGCCGAAGCATATAAAATGCGCGGTGCTTATGATGTAGCCAAGCAATATTACGCCTCATACAAAGACCTGGTGCCTGACGATCCTGCTGGTGAGCTTGGCATTCAGTCATGTGAACTAGCCCAGCAATGGCTTAATCACCCTACTCGCTTTGTGGTTAACTACGTGACTAAAATAAATTCCCGTTACAATGACTTTGCGCCCACACTGAGCGAGGACACCACAACAATCTATTTCACCAGCACACGTCCCCCCTCAAAAGGTAAAAAGCTTAATCCAAACACAGGAACCAATTTCGCAGACATATACGTGGCTCAGATGGACAAACGAGGTGTATGGTCAACGCCCAAATTGCCAGATGGTGACCTGAATACCGAATTTGACGATGGAGCTAGCTATATCTCTCCCGATGGCACAACCATGTATTTCACCCGTTGCCCTAATGTCAAAGACCAAAACATGGGTTGCCAGATATGGGTCGCCCACCTCAAAGACGGTAAATGGACTGTCGAAAGACAGATAAAATTATTCGCTGACAGCTCTATATCTGTGGGGCAGCCTTATCTCACTCCTGACCAGATGACAATGTATTTTGTATCTGATAATCCAGCCGGGCATGGAGGGAAAGATATCTGGTTGGTCAAACGTCGATCACCCTCCAGTGATTGGGGACAGCCTGTGAATCTTGGACCCAAAATCAACACAAAAGAAGACGAACTATTCCCATCAGTAGACCGCAATGGTAACCTGTATTTCGCATCACGTGGCCATCTGACAATGGGAGGATTCGACATCTTTAAGGCTACAAAAGTCAATGGACAATGGAAAGTTGTTAATCTGAAATCCCCCATTAATTCACCTGCCAACGACTACCGGATGGTCTTTATTTCCAATAACCGTGGATACCTGGCATCTAACCGTTATATGCGCAACGGGGATGATATTTTTTATTTCTTCCAGCGTCCTATCAAGATAATGCTCAAAGGTCTGGTACTTAACGACAAAACACGCGCAGGCGTGGAATATGCTGATATTATAGTCGAAGGCAGCGATGGTAGCCACCGCAAAGTCAAAACCGATTATGATGGTATATTCAACCTGGGACTTAAAGAGAACACAGATTATTTCTTTATTGTGGAGAAAGAAGGTTTCCTCAGGTCAAAGACTTCCATCTCTACCAAAGGCATTAACCAGGACACAACCCTTGAGACAACTATTTACCTGAATCAGATTAACCAGATTGTACAGATACCAAATATCCGTTACTTTTTCAATGACACCACACTACGCCCTGAATCCAAAGTTGCACTGGATAAACTCATAGAGATTCTTCAGCTCAATCCTGGCATCAAGGTCGAAATTATGGCTCATACAGACTACCGTGGCACAGAAGAATATAACATACGCCTCTCGCAGGGTCGCGCAAACTCTGTCGTCGATTACCTGATAAAACATGGCATCAAACGCGACCGCCTGGTGGCAAAAGGCTATGGCGAGACACGTCCTTTTGTAGTCGACGAACAAACTGCAAAAAAATATCCCTTCCTTAAAAAAGGTCAAAAACTCACTGAAAAATTCATTAAAAGTTTACCTTCGCAAGAGCAACAGGAAATCTGTAACGAACTTAATAGACGAACCGAATTCCGCGTCATAGGCAAAATAGAACATTATGAAAAATTCGGCTCTGTGCCTGTTGACAGCACAAATACCAATACAAATCCACCACAGAAATGAGTAAATACAACAAGCGTGGGGTCTCAGCTCAAAAAGAAGATGTACACAATGCCATAAAAAAACTGGATAAAGGCCTATACCCCAATGCTTTTTGCAAAGTCCTGCCTGACTATCTCGGCTCTGAGCCCCTAATGTGTAACGTTATGCATGCCGACGGCGCAGGTACAAAATCAGCTATTGCTTACATGATGTGGAGCGAAACAGGAGACCTCAAATACTGGCAAGGCATTGCCCAGGACGCTATTGTGATGAATCTCGATGACCTCCTGTGCGTGGGTATAACAGATAATATTCTCATCAGTTCCACTATTGGCAGAAACAAAAACCTTATCCCGGGTGAGGTCATTGCCGAAATAATTAATAGCACACAACAGTTTATAGACAAAATGCAGGACTTTGGCGTTAATATGTACCTAACAGGTGGTGAGACAGCTGACGTGGGCGACCTGGTCAGGACAATTATCGTAGATATTACAGCTACTGCGCGCACCAGACGCGAAGATATCATCGAAATTAACATACAACCAGGAAATGTTATTGTAGGCCTCGCGTCTTATGGCCAGGCAACTTATGAAGACTCTTACAACTCCGGCATTGGCAGCAATGGACTGACATCGGCACGCCATGACATCCTTAACAAAAAAGTGAAAACAAACTTCCCAGAAACTTATGACCCACTAATACCAGAAGAATTCATTTATTCTGGCAAACATTATCTCACTGACATAGAGCCTCAGACTGGCATGATGTACGGCGAGCTTTTGCTATCACCCACACGTACTTATGCACCAATTATTTCACAAATCTTTAGACAGATAGACAGAAAAAAAATTAACGGCATCATTCATTGTAGCGGAGGCGGACAAACAAAGGTGCTCAAATTCACAGACCGTGTGCATATTATCAAAGACAACCTGCTGCCTGTACCTCCTCTATTCCGCATCATTCAGGAAGAGACTGCCACCCCATGGAAGGAAATGTTCCAGGTCTTTAATATGGGACACAGAATGGAAATATATACCGACGAACACACTGCACACGAAATTATCAAAATAACCCGTAGCTTTGACATTGATGCTCAGATTATTGGTCATGTGGAAAAATATGACCACAACAAGCTCACAATAAAAAATCCTCTTTTTGGACAAATTGAATATTAAAAATCAAGGCAATGGCACAGGTAAAGATTGAACAACTATCACACCAGGAGCTGGAAAAACGCGGCGTTTTCTCCTGGCCAGTGTGGGAGAAAGAACCAGGCCAGTTTGACTGGTACTATGACACACAGGAACAATGCTATTTCCTGGAGGGTGACGTCATTGTCAAGACTGCCGATGGCCATTACCATATCAAAGCCGGAGATTTTGTCACCTTCCCACAGGGACTGTCCTGCACATGGGTGGTTAAGGAAAAAGTCAAGAAACATTACAACTTCGGTTAAACCCACAATCTCCCCTGCAGGCGTGCCAAGAATGCACCCCGCATAGGTGGAATGTCGTTTTTAGACTTGCGATCTACCTGACCACGATTTTTTTACTTATCGCCCGGCCATGCGAGCCAATCAGACGCAGGATATACAGTCCAGGCAATACACTATAGTGATGAGACCTTCTTCCTGTGCATAGTTTCAGGTAGTGTTAAGAAAAAGTGTGTATGGGAAAAAATAAGGGGGCGCGTATATTTGCAGAAGAAACTATAAAAATATATAACGATGAAAAGAGAAAAAGAAAAGCAACAAACGACACGCACCCCCATTA
>JALVRO010000326.1 GCA_027031265.1 Bacteroidales bacterium
TATAGGGAATAAACTTGCTAGTATCATCGTTTTTCTTAGGCAGACGAATAATAATAAGTTTAACCCCATCTTCAATCTCAATACGCGAACGCTCGTCCGGGTCCAGAGGGTCTGTAATAAAATCACGGGGTATTCCCAAGGTGTCTGAGATGTAATCAATCTCATCACCTGTTGGGTCTGACATATTTATCCAGGAGTAAGGCGCCAGGTCTTCGAACTTCTTGACCCTATTGCCCTCTTTTCTATAAATTTCTATCATCACACCTGTTATTTAGTCGTCCAAAAGTATAAAAAAAATCCAAATCATAGACTCTCATTTATATAATTATGCTGTCTGAAATTATCCCTGGCAATTTGTAAACTCCTATTGGCATAACAATAAACACATCCCATTGGGCAAGTATCATAACGGCCAATGTCTTTACTATATACACAGCCACATGCAGGCCTCTGCCCTTTATCTTTCAATTTTTTCCGTGAAATATATTTGCCATGCCCCTCATATCCCAAAAATTTCATCAAATCCCTTTCGTGTGGGAATAATCTGACCATCAACTCATCATCTATACATTTACCAGGTCTCACACCCAGCTGCGAAAAATCAAAATTGCTCGCACAAGATCTGGGCTCCATATCCCAGGCATCGGTCTTCTGCTTTAGCTCCCTGACTATATCTTGCTGCTCCTCCGAAGTAAGGGAATATACCATATCCCCTCGGGCTGCTAAATTCCTCTGCACCTTACGATAATTCAGATCCACAAAACTGAAAATCAGACGTCGCGTATAGCCCCGTAGCTGCTTACCTATTGCTTCTATCCGCAACAAAAGCTCCTCCGCCGACACTCTGTCCGATACAATCAATGGATCAAAACGCCACACTACCCTATCCGGACCAAGCCTCTCCGCTAACTCCCGAAAAACTGCAATACGCTTCTCCAGTCTGGGCACATTAAGCTCATACTCAGGATAATCATTCACCGTGTAAAGAAAATAATAATTCAGCCCACGCCTGTCCAGCTCATCCAGATACTGAAGCATTGGTGCTGGATACTTGCTCCAGAACACAAAGACTCTCGTCTGCTCAAAACTCACTACCTCCCGCTTACCACTGAAAGGATTAAATCTCACAGCATAACCACGACGCAACCGCTCCATAAACCATCGCGAGTAAAAAGCAGGTATATCCGTAGCTCGGCTGGCAGACACAATCAATGGCAGAGTGGCTAGTTCCCTGCCATAATCTGTAGGTATCTCCCTCTTTCCCCAGACGCACATGACTTGATTTTTGTCAAAGATAACACTGTTTCTGCTAAATTGCTCAATATGCTCTTTGCTATAATGCAAGTTATATTTTTTTGGGCGTGCCCCTCGCCGCTACACAACATTCCATCGCATCTCCTGTGGCAAGCGTGCGGAACGCTCCTTGCCACGCGAGTGTAGAATTCCAGGCGGCTTCGGGTCGGCTTTCAGCTACAATTCGGCTTGCCGTCGCCACAGTCTGCCTGGTAGTGCGTGGGGCTTCCGCTGGTCGCCTCCGCCTACCACAGCCTGTAGGCTACCGGCTACGCCTCATTTCCGCCTCCACCCTCACGCATTCGTCCCACTTAACTTAAATTATAGCGTGCTAAAAACTCTCCGCTACTACTCCTCTCTCCTCTGATGCGTGCAAAATGCTCCACGTATTCCGTCTCTGTGCGAATATGAAAGCCCACCACACAACTTATCCTACCTCACTGTTGCAGCCGTACCAAAGGCTACCTGCAACACTCCACCATGTATCTGTCTGTTGGTCTTTCGTGAAATAGTACAAAAATGTTACTGTTACCATCCAAAAGTTTATTATCAGAATTTTTCATTTGGTAATTGCCAGAAAATTAGGTTAAATCAAATATTTTTCCTTTTCTTAAAACTTTGACTTAAACTTGCACAAATTTTATAGGCTTTTGGACTAAAATCAATACTTCATGTTAGAAATAGGTAACACACTTGTCTCTCTGGACGTTGTGGAGAAAAAATTTGTCTGTGACCTGGACAAATGCAAAGGCGCTTGTTGTATAGATGGTGACTCCGGTGCGCCTCTAGAGGACGATGAACTACGGCTGCTCAAAAAATTCTTCCCAAAAATAAAAAAATACCTCCCCACCGAACACCTGAAAGTCATTGATCAAAAAGGCCTCTACGAAAAAGATGCAGATGGCGATTGGGTAACGGTCTGCCATCCTTCTGGTGCCTGCGTCTTTGTCACCTACGACGACAAAGGTTTAGCCCGGTGCGCATTCCAGCTAGCTTACGAAAAAGGCGAAATAAACTGGGAAAAACCTATCTCATGCCACCTATACCCTGTGCGTCTGGCACATTACCCTGAGTTTACAGCGGTCAACTACACCTACCGATCAATCTGCCGTGTAGCTGAGATTAAAGGTCAAATGCTCGGTGTACATGTCTTTGAATTTCTCGAGCGTCCCCTCCGTCGTGCCTTTGACGATCAGTGGTACGAACAGCTCAAAAACATAGCACACGAGTGGCTCAAACAAAAAGACGCCCCACAACACTGACCCTACTGGTAGGGACCCTACACTTACCTTGACGATGCTAGCCCCTCCAATGGCATAGCCATAACCCTTACGTAACCTGGGATGTCCATCCCAGGCCTTTGGTGCCGCAAGGCACAACCCTAACCCACCTGACCGCTAATAGCGGTCAGGTGATTGGGCAATCCAACCACCCCAGAGACTAACTCCACTGGCGACTCACAATCTTCACCACCATGGTCTCCACCGACTACCCAGTCGCACAGCTACGCACCGTGCCGATGTCATCGCATGTCTGCTTCGCTAGCTTTAAGAAATGGCCTGACCATGACCCTTACATTACTTTGCAAGGACCAGGTCTCTGGCGTAGCCAAGCACAAAAAAAGCCAGGCAACCTCTGGCTGCCTGGCTTTGGGAATATAAAAGAGATATATCGGATTAAACAATACCCTGTGCGAGCATTGCATCTGCTACTTTAACAAAACCACCGATATTAGCACCCTTCATGTAGTCAACATAACCATCTTCCTCGCGTCCGTATTTAACGCAAGTATTATGGATGTTTGTCATGATTTCCTTGAGCTTGTTGTCTACTTCCTCGCGTGTCCACTGGAGGCGGATTGAGTTCTGGCTCATTTCAAGACCAGAAACAGCAACACCACCTGCGTTAGCAGCTTTACCAGGACCGTAGAGGATCTTGTGCTCACGGTAGATATCAATAGCTTCTGGAGTAGAAGGCATATTAGCACCTTCAGCAACAGCAATAATACCGTTCTTCATCATTTCCTTAGCATCGTCACCAGAAATCTCGTTCTGAGTAGCACATGGCATAGCAATATCAGCCTTGATACCCCATGGACGCTTGCCTTCATAGTATTCAACACCTGGGAATTTCTCAGCGTATTCACGGATACGGCCACGCTTCTCGTTCTTGAGCCATTTAACGTATTCGATCTTTTCCTGGTCAAGACCAGCTGGATCATAAATAAAACCATTAGAGTCACTCAGTGTAACAACCTTACCACCAAGCTCTGTAACCTTTTCAGCTGCAAATTGAGCAACATTACCAGAACCACTAATAAGAACTGTCTTGCCCTTGATTGCTTCGCCACGGTCTGCCAACATTTCCTGCAAGAAATATGTAGCACCATAACCAGTAGCTTCTGGACGGATCAGAGAACCACCATACTCAAGGCCTTTACCTGTCAAAACGCCTGTGAATTCGTTCTTGAGTTTCTTGTACATACCGAACAGATAACCAATCTCACGGCCACCAACACCAATGTCACCAGCTGGAACGTCTGTGTTTGGACCAATGTGACGGTAAAGCTCGCTCATGAAAGCCTGGCAGAAACGCATAACTTCGTCATCACTCTTACCCTTAGGATCAAAATCAGAACCACCTTTACCACCACCCATTGGCAGACCTGTGAGTGAGTTCTTGAATACCTGCTCAAAAGCAAGGAATTTGAGGATTGACAGGTTAACTGTTGGGTGGAAACGCAGACCGCCTTTGTATGGACCAATAGCGCTATTCATCTCGATACGGTAACCACGGTTAACCTGGATATTACCATTGTCATCAACCCATGTTACGCGGAACATTACAACGCGCTCTGGCTCAGTCATTCTCTCGAGGATCTTTGCCTGCTTGTATTTTGGATTCTCTTCAATGAAAGGCAGAAGAGTCTCTGCAACCTCACGTACTGCCTGGTGGAATTCAACCTCGCCAGGTGTTCTGGCGATGACTTTTGCCATGAATTCGTCTAAAAGTTTGTTAGCCATAATTGTGTGTTTTTAAAGTTTTTGAAGAAAACAGAAAACGTTTTCACTCATCTACAATTTTACAAAAAGAAATCAGTTAAAAAAATCTCCTACATCAATTTTTAGAAAATTACGTGTTTGATTCACAACTAAGTAAAATTACTTAGTCAAATCTCTTAAAATACAGCACTACCTTCACCTTTCCCATGCGCTGGTAAAGCAATAGCTGCTCATCAGTAAGCTTAACTATACGAGCCCTGAAACGTGTCTTTTTTTTCTTATCATAGACTATAAGCTCATCTTTTTTTACTTCCCAATAGCCATTCTCAGAAGTCCCCCAGATAATGGATTTAATTGTACCATCCCTACGTATTATTAATGCTGTGGTCAATATTAGCTGTTTGGCTGCTTTGCGGTATTCTTCTGGATTGTTTATTATCTGATTTGTAGAAAAATTAACCAGCTGCCAATCACCCACTATTTTACCGGCCATATCATTGTCTTGCTGACGACATCCGAGTATTAAACTCAAGCCCAGCATGATGATAACATAACGACTAAGCCTCATCTTATCAATTATTTGGATTTAGTCAAATTTAACATTTTTCAATGCTTTTCGAAAAATTAGCTATTTTAGCATGTATTTTTTCTTTAATGGAAAGATTTACTATATTTAGACACAAATCTCATAAAAAACTAAACAATGTTTCCCAAAGACGTTTATATAAAAAGACGTGAACGTATCAAAGACCTTATGCAAGACTATGGTGGAATTCTGTTTTTCCCTGGTAATCATGACGTTCCATTCAATTATCCAGCTAATATCTATCCTTTCCGTCAGGACAGTAACTTTCTGTATTTCTTTGGACTGGATCAGCCAGGGCTGGCAGCCATCATAGACCTGGACACAGGAGAAGAAATAATTTTTGGCACAGAGCTAAGTATAGATGACATTATCTGGATGGGTAACCAACCATCGCTCAAAGAACAAGCTGCACAGGTAGGCATAGAAAAAACTATGGATATCAGCCAACTAGCTATCGTGCTTGACAAAGCTATATCACAGAAACGACCAGTACATTTCTTACCTCCTTACCGTGGCGAGACCAAGCACTGGATAGAACAGCTCCTGGGTATTGCTTACGACAAAGCCCGTGATTATGCCTCTGAGCCTTTTATAAAGGCTGTGGTATCCATGCGTGAGATAAAAGACCAGTACGAAATAGAGGAGATTGAGCGCATGGTAGCTGTAGCTTATGAAATGCACACCACGGCTATGAAAATGGCAAAACCCGGCATCAAAGAACAGCAAATAGCAGGTGCAATACAAGGCATAACACTGTCCCACGAAGGGCCAGTATCTTTCCCTGTCATCGTAACTGTCAATGGACAGACACTCCACAACAATTATTACGGAAACATCCTCCAGGAAGGCCAGCTATTACTCGTAGATGCAGGAGCAGAATCAGCTAATCATTATGCCAGCGACATCACACGCACCACACCTGTGGGAGGAAAATTCAACCAGCGGCAGCGAGATATTTGCCAGATAGTACTAGATGCTAATAAATCAGCTATCCAGGCAATAGAACCTGGCAAACCGTACCGTGAAGTGCACCTGCTTTCTGCCCGCATAGTAGCACAAGGACTGAAAGACCTGGGACTGATGAAAGGCAACATTGATGACATAGTTAGCCAGGGTGCACATGCCTTATTCTTCCCACATGGACTGGGTCACATGATGGGCCTGGATGTTCATGATATGGAAGGACTGGGCGAAGATTATGTCGGATACACAGAAACAATGAAACGCTCTGACCAGTTTGGCCTGGCATTCCTGCGCCTGGCAAAACCTCTTCAGCCTGGCCATGTACTGACCGTTGAACCTGGTATTTATTTCATCCCAGAGCTTATTGACCTGTGGCGTGGAGAAGGTAAATTCACTGACTTTATAAATTACGATAGACTTGAGGGCTTTAAGGACTTTGGTGGGGTACGTATAGAGGATGATGTACTTGTTACAGACACTGGCTCCAGAGTCCTGGGGCGTCCTATTCCAAAAGAAGTTGATGAGATAGAGCGAATTTGTGAAGAATAAAAAGAGGCTGTCCCACAAGTAAGATTAACCGCAATGGATGCAACGAAAACGTAAAGTTAGAATATTGTGGGTCTTTGAAAAATATGTGTTTGAGTCAGCAGAATTTAATAATTTTTGAATTTTAAGACAGCCACTTTTTTGTATCAATACTCATCTTCGTTAAAAAGAAAATCTTCTTTGCTAGGATAATCTGGCCAAAGGTCTTCTATGCTTTCAAAGACTTCATTTTCATCTTCTATTTCCTGCAGGTTTTCAATAACTTCTATTGGTGCTCCTGTACGTATAGCGTAATCAATGAGTTCTTCCTTTGTTGCAGGCCATGGAGCATCCTCCAATTTTGATGCTAATTCGAGTGTCCAATACATATCCCTAAAGTTTAGGGTTTTAATTGTTGCGCAAATATATTTTTTTTCATTCAAAATGTCAAGAAAAAAAACTGTGCTTACTTTCGAAGCTCAAATTTCTTACCAAGATATTTGCGACGAGCTTCTTCGTCTTTAGCCAGTTCCTCAGCTGTGCCACTTTTTAGTATACGACCATCATAGAGCAAGTAAGCCCTATCTGTTATTGTCAGTGTCTCATGCACATTGTGGTCTGTGATAATAATCCCAATATTTCTGTCTTTCAAGTGACTGACAATATGCTGGATATCTTCCACAGCAATAGGGTCTACACCAGCAAAAGGTTCATCAAGCAATATAAATTTAGGATCCAGAGCCAGAGCACGGGCTATTTCTACGCGTCGTCTCTCACCACCCGATAGCTGTATACCCAGACTCTTACGTATACGGGTAAGACCAAATTCTTTGAGCAGGCTCTCCACCCTTGCTTCGCGCTCAGATTTGGATAGTTTGGTCATCTCCAGCACAGAACGTATGTTATCTTCGACAGATAGTTTCCGGAAAACAGAAACTTCCTGAGGCAGATAGCCAATGCCCAGCTGGGCTCTGCGGTACATTGGAAGGTCTGTAATATCCCTCTCGTCGAGAAAAATATGTCCTTCGTTTGGTTTTATCAGCCCCACTATCATATAGAAAGTAGTGGTCTTGCCAGCACCATTAGGACCCAGTAACCCGACAATTTCCCCCTGGCTTACTTCGATACTGACACCGTTAACCACACGACGCTTACCGTAGATTTTAACGAGCTTTTCTGTTCTTAGCTTCATCTGTGTCAATGTTTATTAAAGAATTTATTACTGAAAAATAATTTTTTACCGGGTTGGCATAAATCTGCAGAAATAAGTCTTCGAGCAGACGACGCTCACCCTCAATGCGGCTGAGCTTTTCGTCCATCATTACCACAAAACGGTCTTTGTCCTCTGATGTGTAAAACTTAGAATAATCTGTATTTTTAAAGAACATGTCTGCAGCTACATAATTAAATGGTCTGAGGCGGTAACCTTTGTATATTTCTGTGTCAACCAGACGTGCTAGATTACGGAAAAACTCATTCTTTGGGAAACGGATAAGATGTGGTATTTTGGGGTTTAGGGGTTCGCCGAAAGTAAGGTGTACCCTGCCTTTGGGAGCCTTTAGTCCCCCTATCATCTGGTTAAGGTCATCGAGCTTACTTTTCTGATAATTAGCATCTTTTATGCGTAGATAAAGTTCCCTGACTTTCTCCACATCGCAAGGCTCTATCTCATAATTTATTGTCACAGGTAAAATATTAACTTCCATGTAATTAGACACCCAATCTTTATCTCCGCTGATATTAAACATTTTAATCAAGCTCACCTGTGTTCTATCATCACCATCCTTTGTCCTTCCCTCACGCTGCGAGATCCACACAGACCTTTTTTTCTCTGTGATTGTATAACGAATATACTTAGACAGAATAATGGAGTAATGATAAAGCTTACGACCAGGAACATTGCGCCTGACAATAAAGGTGCGGTTTAGTTTAACCAGATCAGATATCCACTTATTAATCAACAGATTACTACCGATAGCTATCTCAGCTGCCTCAAAACCATTTTTGTAAAGAATATAATTCAACAAAGCTGAATCCAGGATAATATCCCGATGATTAGTGATAAAAATATATGGCACACCATGCTGAACATTGTCTATACCAGAATAGGTCAAAGATGTGATAGAATTTTTAAGGACTTGCTGGAGAATTGGGAAAATAAAATTCAACTGAAACTGCTCAACAGTATTGACTTTGAGCAAATCCTCTATATATGACTTGAGCGACAGATCAGGGAAAACACTCTTAACAAAACCAACAAAAGCCTTCTCCTTAACCAATCTCTGAACAACCTCTGCTACCTCATGATCTTCGTAAGGACGTATCTCATCAAACTCTGGCAAATAAGGCATAACTGCACATTTAGCGTTCAATAAACAAAATTAACAATTCCTTGGAATATTATTCAAAAATAATGTTTTAATATTGTTAAATCTCTGGAGTATGGCGGTGGGTTAAGATCTGTATTAACTTGCGCAACCAATCATAATAAAGTATCACATACTGAACCAATGACATTATTAACAAGATGAAAATGTTAAAAATAAAAGTATCTATCCTCTTCTGTCCCAAAAACTTATACGAAGCATAAAACTGAGCCCTGCCAATATGTGAATAAGGATCCATGAAAATCGGGTCTTTCTTACGGATAAGCTTCCCATTATACAGAATTATCTGTTTTACACGGTTTCGATTGAGAACAATCTCGGCCAATTTTTTATTATAATTATTTTGTTTGAGCTCTATCAATCCATCACGTCCCATTTCCTGCTCGAGCTGCTCTATAATTTTGTCTTTCACCATACTAATTTTATTGGATAAAAGATTATAATATCTCTGGAAATTAGACAAATACGCCAACAATGAATCACTATATTGCATCAGGGCATCCGGTGTTAGATACTCAAAATGATTAAACCTCAACACCTCTGGCAAATCCATCCTGGCAATCTTGTGAAATTCCCTATCAAGGACACTACAGTAAAATTCATACACATCATCCATTTGTGCATCTCTGGCTTTCAGGGCTTTATGAATAAGATTATTCATCTCCGGCACATAAAAACTACTGTAATAAATGGCATCACTTTTCTGCTTATCCACATCAAAGAAATTCTTCTCATAATCATTATCCCTAAATTGGACCACAGCCATTGCCTCATAAGACCAACGAGAAAACATCACATCAGCAATAAAAGGCGTATACTTCTTGTTTGTCAGTTGGGTAGGTAAATCATCAAAGTTTATCATTAATCCTCCCAGGAGCATCTGCGGAACCAGAATCAACGGGATGGTAATATAAATAGCCACAATAGAATCCAAAGCCGAAGAAATAAGCAATCCCATCATATTAGATGCTAGTGCTGTAACAAATAGTATTAACCAAAATTTAACAGTCAATCCCTGTAACTGGAGTATCCAATCCGAAATCAAAACAAAAGTCAGTGTCTGGTATAACGAAAACATAATCATTACCAGAACCTTGGAATTCAGATAACTAAAACGGCTCAACTGCAAAAACCTCTCACGCTCTAATATCTTACGGTCTTTAATAATTTCCTCTGCACTAAGCGACAAACCAAGGAAAATTGCCACTATCACAGCCATAAAAAAGAAAATAGGCAAATTGTGATTGGTCATAAACACGTATACCCCATCCTCATTAGGCGTGCGCACAAAGAAAGCAAGAATCAAAGCAAGCAATGGAGCCTCTAATAAATTTATGAGCATGTATTGCTTATCAGCCAGCTTGGAGAGAATATCACGTTTGAAGAATATCCAGAATTGCTTGAAAAGAGACGGCTTGCGAAACTCCTTCTCTGGCAAATCTGTCCTGGGCGGTGTCTTTATTCTCTCCCTAATTTCCAGATTCACACGGTAAAGAATATACCACTCCTTTGGCGGTGTTTTGCGTACAGCCGTATGGCGACCAAACTCATTGACCATCTTATCCTCAATAATCTCCAGGATCAAATCTGGATTCACATTACCACATGTGGGACACTCGGCTATCTCAGCATCAGCATAATTCGCTATCTGCTTGAAGTATATCACACCATCAAGGGGATTGCCCTTGTACACAGGATAACCTCCTCTATCGAGGATTATTATCTCATCAAACAACTTAAAAATATCAGACGAAGGTTGATGAATATTAACAATAACCAATCTACCACTAATAGCCTGCCGCTTGAGCAAATGCATCACATTCTCAGAGTCCATCGAAGACAGCCCACTGGTCGGCTCATCAACATACAATATCGAAGGCTCACGTATCAGTTCCAGAGCTATGTTCAAACGCTTGCGCTGGCCACCACTTATAAACTTATTCAGAGGATTACCAACCTTCAAATCTTTAATATCATATAGTTCTAGCTTACGAAGAATATCATCTACTTTTTGGTGTATCTGTTCATCACTCTTGTCGCCAAAACACAGTTTGGCACTGTAATAAAGATTCTGGTAAACAGTCAATTCTTCTATCAGCAAGTCATCCTGTGGCACATACCCTATTAGTGGGATAAGCAAGTCACGGTCTTTGTACAGATCATAGCCATTAATAGTAATCTGGCCCGAATTCAGACGGTATTTACCTATCAACAGATTTAGCAAAGTAGATTTGCCAGCGCCACTTGCACCCAGTATACCTATCATCTGCCCTGACTCTGCCTCAAAGCTAAACTTATGTATACCATTGTCACTCTTGGGATAACGAAACTCTATATTATGTGCTACAAGTTTTACGCGTTCTATTTGTGATATGTGTAAAAAATAACGTATTATCTGTGTCTGGTACAAGGGTTTGATCTTCGAATCTCGTATAATTGCCCCGCTATCAAATAGATACACAAGTCGAGGCTCAATGTTTCTCGAGGTGAGTTTAAGTGTGAGAGAGCCATAATACTTGAATATCAGACGCTCCACACTGGGTATAAACAGAAAAATAATAGGCTTATCCAACCCTTTATTGTATAAATACTTGGATTGACCTTTGGGATGCTGCTCGCCCTCGGGTAACACATAAAGCAGATTCTCATGCTTGGGCACCTCTCCGAGCTTGTCCAGCACAAAATATTTAACAGACAAATATTCATCCGATTCTATATTGAAAATAGCAGCTACTGTTGACACAAAATCCTTAACCTCAGCAGAGGACTCCACATCGCTACGGAAAAATTCAATCAAACGCACCAAAACAATTACTTTCTCCAGGTGCTCGAGAGTCTCATTGACATGCTCAGCTATTTTTAGCACCTTAACAAAATAGGCAGACAGACGCTTCTTTCGGCGCTCATCACTGGCAAAATCGCTGAGGAAATTCTTTACATACTTATCATACAGATCTAAGTATTTCTGTGTAAGTTCTTTATTAAGACGACGATTTAAATATTGGAAAATTATCTGGCGGGAAGATGCTATATCTTGTTCGTCGGAGCGAAGAATCGCTCCAACGGCAAAAAGCTGCATCAATGCATTTAAGATGGATTCATCCATGACACAGATCAATATTGGTTGTAGTCAATAGCCACGAGGTAAAATTTACCATTTTCTACTGTAAAATAAAAACTCCAACCTAAATATGTGTTCAAAACTTCGTATTTAATCTTTGGTTCAATCTGTTTAGCCTTAGTAACAACCTGGGGATTGATGGGCAAGTTAGCTTCCTTTTCCAGCTCAATTATTGCAGAGAATTTGTGAAAACTATTAATGCGTCTCGCAAAGCAGCCACCTGGCACCTGCAGCATCTTGTCCATATCCGGGAAACTACTAAAATTCAATGTACATATCCATGCACTATCGCTTATGTCGCCCAGCAAATTATCGTATAACACCTGCACAGGCTCATAAGACAGAACCTGAAAAATACCCTGCATTGTGACAAAGAAAAGGCTGTCATTATAATAACTTAACTGACTGAGCATGAATATATCCCTGGACTTAATAGAATTAAGCAGTATTGAATATGCGTTTTGCAAATTTTCCTTTTCCTGCTCAGTAGAGACAGGTGTGGTTTTGACCTGACTCTGAGGATTGCTCAGGGAATCGGATGAGACCTGTGCCGAAATACTGTCAACTGCCACACTGACCACACTATCAGCTTTTTTAATATCCTTCTGGAACCTGTCTTTTATTTTTTCAACACCCTGACACCCAGAAAATAAGAATAAAATAAACACAAAATAAAAGATCCTCTGCATGACTGTAAACTTTACATTTTTCATAACAAAGTTAAACAAATCTTTCGATAATCTTTCTTATTCTGCTATTAACTTCGTCTATTGTGCCAAGGCCATTGACTTCGTAGAGTAATCCTGTTTTTTTATAAAAATTGAGCAAAGGTTCTGTTTTTTCTTTATAGACAAGTATTCTCTTACGTACAACCTCAGGTGTGTCATCAGTACGGCCTTCTATCTGTGCCCTCTTTACCAGGCGCTCTATAACGACCTCCTCTGGCACCTTTAAGTAAATTACTGCACTTATCTTTTCGTCCATATCCTGGAGCAGTTTATCAAAAGCATCAGCTTGAGCTAAAGTTCTGGGAAAGCCGTCAAACAAGATACCAGATTCTTTCTCAAGATTTTGCAAACGATTACGGATAAGACCAATAATAATATCATCTGGGACCAATTCACCACTATCAATATATTCCTTGGCCTTCTGACCTAATGGTGTCTGCTTCTCTATGGCTGACCTTAAAATCTCTCCTGTGGATAGATGAATGAAATTATATCTTTGTGCTAACAACTTTGCCTGTGTGCCCTTACCTGCTCCTGGAGGGCCAAAAAACACAAAAATTTTCATCTTTCACTTTTTAATTGTTTGACTTTTACTCACTTAAAACATATATATCTTTTAAATTTCTACCATAACCATCATAATCAAGGCCATAGCCCACAATAAACTTGTTTGGAATCTCAAGGCCAACGTAATGGATGGGAAAATCTTTAACAAAAGCCTCTTTTTTGAAAAACATTGTTGTTATAAAAATTTCCTTGGGTTCATAGCCACGTAGCTGCTTTAGGATGTATTCCATTGTCACGCCAGTGTCTATAATGTCTTCTAATACCACCACAGTCATATTCTGTATATCCTCATTAATGCCAATCAACCTCTTAACCTTACCCGTGGTAGAGGTACCCTGATAAGAAGCCAATTTAACAAAAGTTATTATCGATGGGACCGTTATACGGCGATAAAGATCAGCGGCAAAAATGAATGAGCCGTTTAAGATTGAGATAAAAATCACATCCTTACCTTTCAAATCCCGGTTCAATTGTTCTGCTAATCTATCAATCGCTTCATGAATCTTAGATTCTGGAATGTAAAGCTCAAAGGTTTTACCCAATACATTTACCTTCTGTGGCATTGACAAATGGTTTACAAATTCTGAGACAATTTTAAATAAAATTTAAATAAAAACTCAATGGAAGGCAAAATAATTTCATCCGGAAAATCATATTCCCTGGAATGAAGCTGGGGTGTGTCCTTACCAGCACCTATACCAAAGTACACGCCACGATAACGGACAGTATAAAATCCAAAATCTTCGCCCCAACTAAAAGGTTCCTGTAAATAAATAACCTGGCCCTGCTCCTCTTTTGCTGTCTGCACTAATAATTCTACCAGCTCTGCATTATTATATATAGCAGGAGCATCCTCTGTGTAAATAAAGTTTACTTCCAGGCTGTTCTCATGTGCAATAGCTTTCATCTCCTTTTCGACAAAGTCCATAATTTCTTCAAGATCCTGCACACTATAAGCCCTGGGTACAATATGAACTATCAGCTCATCAGGAGAGATGCCAAAGGTAGGCTTACCATAATCAAGATAAGTCAAATTAAGGTCCCCTTTTTCTGCAAGCTGTGTGTGGTAAAATGTTTCCTTGGTAAGCTGTGTAACTTTAATCAAAGCTGACAAAAAATTCTCATTAGCTCGAGCATAAGCAGCATGTGCTGACTTACCGCTAAACACTATCTTTATACCTGTGACATAAGCATTAAACTCATCCCTTCGCACAAGGATAGAGTTTTTTTCATAACCAGGAATATTGTGAAAACCAATTATCACATCTGGTTCTATCTGGGCAAACTGTTTATCAGATATCACACCCAAGGCTCCAGAAAGCGTCTCTTCAGAAGACTGAAAGAGCAAGACCACACGATCAGGCAGGTCGTAACGAGAGAGGGCCTCTGCCAGACCAGCAAGTATGGCTGTATGCCCATCATGCCCACACTTGTGACTTACTCCTTTGTTGACCGAACGATAAGGCAGTTCCTCTCCTTCGTTTATTGGTAATGCGTCAATATCGGCCCGGAACATAATAGTTTCACTGCCCTGGGTATTACCAAAGACAAAGGCAAGCGAATTATTATCAAATTCATAAATTTCCCTAGGATTGAACCTGGAAATGAAATGCTTGATATATTCTGCTGTCTTCTTCTCCTGCCCTGATAACTCTGGAAATTTGTGCAGCTTTTGTCTAAAGTCTATAATCTTTTTTATGTCAACACTAAATTTTGCTTTCATACCTTGAAAAACTTTTTATCCTCTGAATTGTACTCAAGACTAATAGGCAAATTGACCAGCTCGCTTAGATGACTTCCCAGCTCAGCGATTTCTTCATCTGAATAATACCACACCAGATTAACCCTGGCATTAAGTGATTCTAAGTAACTAAAAAATGAAACCACCTGCTTGATAGTCTGTGTGTTTATATAAAAGAAATGAAAGCTAACCCGTAGATGACCCGGAGCTTTGCGCTTAATCACATTTTTAATAAAATCAAAAACCTGCGAATAAAACCCCACAGGGTCAGCCATCAAAGAAATCCCTTTAATATTAATCTCCCAACGTCTATAATCTATAACAACCTCAGGGCTTAAATTAGTAAACCTAATTTTGTAATAACCATCAGCCTCTATTACATGTAATTTATCCATAGATCTGCTTTGTGACTTCTACCTTTTGAACGAAAAATGTCTTGTTTTCATTTTGAAAATCCACAAAATATTCAAAGCTACTGCTACCCCTAAAAATACCTAAAAACCTTAGCTCTTCGTCTGTGGTTGAGTCATCTAAGAGAGATTCAAAAAATATTTGCTGTAATGTGTTTTTATCTTTATTAAGATATCTATTAATAATATTAATTTTGTTCTTCATCATATCTGTATCCACATAAGACGAAGCAAGGAAATAATAATTATCAGTCCTCTCATTAAAACCATAAATAAATATAGCATCTTTCATCAGCTCACTCTCCCTGGCAGTGATAAAAATATCCTGCAAAATCTCCACAGAAATACTCAACAAATTCCTAAGATACTGAGTATTAACATCTTCATCATTACCAGATGATTTAACAGAGTCCTTAATCATATTAATCAAAGGCATCAACCGCCCCTCAGCAATCTTTGATTTATAGAGAAAATTAACACCCAGACTCTTTATGTCATGGTAAATATCCGAAACTGGGTCAAGCAGGTTAATATCTTTATATACCTCTTCTTTGCCCGAAATCTGAATCTGGAAATAAAAGAAAACAAACTCATCATTATAAGGCACAAACTTATAAAAAAGTTTATTCCTGGTCTTTCTAATCATTTCTATAAACCCAAGTCCAGCACCACCTTTTGACGAAAAGGCCTGATTGGTTAATTTCTTAAAATACAAATCCGAAAGCTCTTGTTTGTCCAGGTTATTAAGTTTATCCACATAAGAACCAATCTCATCAGCCTTAGATTTGCGAACAAGGTTCACAGTTATAATAAAAATATTGCGGTTAAGCATGCGTATCAAAAGCATATCCTTTTCTGGAGCCTCTACCATCTCTGTCTCAGAATAACGCAAAATATTCTGAAAATTCTCAATGGTCATATAGGCTACCTTCTTGTTAAGCTTCTTCAGATCTACATTTGGGTCTGTCATAAAACTATTAATCAAATCAGTCAAAGGTGTAAGGATAGAATTACTAAAAACACCACTATAAATCATAGAAAATTCATCATTCATCAAGGTCTCGAAAATTTTATATACCTTTGAAATATCCATTACAACTTTGTTTTTACCTTTAAAAATTAAATTTTTATTTCATGAGCCAATACATCTATGGTATCAGAGCAATTATCGAAGCTATTGAATCAGGTAAACAAATTGAAAAAATTTTGTTAAAAAAACAATTTAAAAGCGAACTTTTGCATACGCTCCGTCAAATAGCCAAACAACACCAAATCCCCATTCAGCAAGTACCTTTAGAAAAACTCAATAAAATCACTCGTCAAAATCACCAAGGTGCAATAGCTCTCGTAAGCCCCATTACCTTCTGGTCACTCGAAGACATGGTATCCAACGAATACGACAAAGGGCGCACCCCTCTTATACTTATCCTGGACCGTGTTACTGATGTTCACAATTTTGGTGCCATTGTGCGCACAGCCGAATGCACACAAACCTCTGGCATCATTATTCCTAGAAAAAATACAGCACAGCTTAGCGGTGATGCCATGAAAACATCAGCAGGTGCACTCAATTACGTCCCCATTGTTCGTATGATTCTCTCTGAGGCCGTGGATAGATTACATGAAATGGGCTTCCAGATAGTGGCAGCTACTGAGAAAGGGAACCAAACAATCTATGATGTGGACTTTACAATTCCCACAGCCATAATAATGGGATCAGAAGAAAAAGGTATTGCCTTTGAACTGCTGCGCAAAAGCGACGTGCTGGCTCAGATTCCAATACTGGGTAAGATACAATCACTCAATGTCTCTGTTGCTTCTGCTATATTTATGTACGAAGCCGTCAGACAACGCCACTTTGCCAAAAAAACAAATAATTAGCTACCAAACGGCTATCACACACTATCAAGCAAACAATTACCACATGCCTATAATAACACCAAATACGGTTTCTAAATGGATCTGTTTATCATCTCAGGGTGCTTTACTCACTACCCTGCCAACGTATTCTTGCCTTTAGACTATATGATTTTCGTAAAATCCATAAGACACTAAAAAGAAACTCTCCTGACAACATTCAAACAAGACAGCTACAATAAAATAACCAGGCTGCCTGTGAGGGCAGCCTGGTATGCACACTTATTATGTAAAACTCAAAGTAAAAATTACCAGTAGCATTTAGTTCCATTGGCTACAAAACGGTAGCAGCACCATGAAAGCATTATTTATTCTCATCTGGTTTCCAGAATGGAGGCTTAACAACTCGGGCCTTCATCTTACGGCCACGTATATCGATTAACACTTCTGTACCAGGTTCTTTGTAAGCCACATCAATATAACCCAATGCTATGCCTTTCTTTAGCATTGGTGACATTGTACCAGATGTGACACGGCCAATGAGCTTTTCGTCTATGCTATATATATCATAGCCATGGCGGGGTATTCCTCTGTCAATCATTTCAAAGCCCATCAGACGGCGGCTAACTCCAGACTGCTTCTGCTTCCAAAGGAAATCACGATCAATGAAGTCATTACCATCAGTAAATTTGACTATCCATCCAAGGCCAGCTTCCAGTGGGGATGTTGTGTCGTCAATATCATTACCATACAGGCAGTAACCCATTTCCAGGCGAAGGGTGTCACGTGCGCCCAGACCAGCTGGCTTAATACCAAATTCTTCTCCTGCCTCAAAAATAGCATCCCACAACTTGTGGGCATACTGTGGATAAAAATACAATTCAAAGCCACCAGAACCAGTATAACCTGTGTTTGATATGATTACATTATCAACACCAGCAATTTTACCCTCGACAAAATGATAAAATTTAATCTGCGACAGGTCAATATCCGTAAGTTTCTGTAGAACATCAATAGCCTTTGGTCCCTGAACGGCCAGCTGAGCAATGTTGTCCGAAGCGTTTTCTACCTCTGCACCAAATTTTTCATTCTGTTCAATGATCCATTTATGGTCTTTGTCAATGTTAGCAGCATTGACCACAAGCATGTATTTATCCTCTGAGTACTGGTAAACAATTAAATCATCGACAATTCCACCGCGACCATTAGGCATGACAGAATAAAGAGCCTTGCCTGGCTTTAGCTTCTGGATATCATTTGATGTTATATACTGTGTAAGTTCAAAAGCCTTTGGACCTTTGATCCATATCTCACCCATGTGCGAAACATCAAACACACCTACAGCCTTGCGTACTGTAATATGCTCGTCTGTAATACCCGAATATTGTAAAGGCATCCAGAAACCAGCAAACTCTACCATCTTTGCACCGAGCTTCTCATGGATATCAGAAAATGGAGTACGTTTCATTTGTTGTCATATTTTTTTGTTTGGCTCAAAGTTACAAAAATTAGCTACTTATGCTTTTAAAAAAGTTAAAATTTCATTTCCCCCTGTTTATGCTTAACTTTGTAGAAATAACACAAAGCAAATTCTATGGGAGCCATTGTCACACCTATAATTACGTATTTATTGATGAGTTTTACGATTCTCACTTCTATTATTGCTTTCCCGCCAAATGTAGTGAGTATTGATAGTCTACGCCAGCCTGACTGGTTTGATAAATTCAAGTTTAATCCTTATCTGGTGTGGCACTCGCGGCAGTGGCACCGTATGTTTGCATCTGGTTTTCTGCACATTAATTGGTGGCATCTGATTGTAAACATGTTTGTATTATTTTTCTTTGGGCGTGTGGTAGAATGGAGCTTTGTTGATTTATTTGGTCTGTTTAAAGGTAGACTGTTTTATATCTTATTGTATGTGCTGGCTATATTTGTGGGTAATGTTCCTGACCTATTTCGCTACAAAGACAAGTATTTTTACAATGCTGTGGGAGCCTCGGGAGCAATATCTGCTGTGTTGTTCACAAGTATTTTGATTTATCCGTGGAACAAGATCTATATTTTCCCGATTCCTATTCCTATCCCGGCAATAATCTTCGGTGTACTGTACCTGCTCTATGAGTCATACATGGATCGTAGAGGTTTGGATAATGTAGGACACAGTACCCATCTGTGGGGGGCTGTGTTTGGGTTTATTTTCCCTATAATATTGGAGCCCAAATTATTAGCCTTGTTTCTGAGTCAGCTTTTTTAGAATTTATTAAGCAGAACAAAACCAGTGATTATTTTTTGATTATTAAAAAAAACGATTAATTTTGCACAGTCTTTTAAAACCTTAAAAATTAAAAGATCAGTATGATAGTTGTTAAAGTAGAAGAAGGCGAAACTATAGACCGCGCTCTCAAACGCTTCAAGCGCCGCATTGAAAAGGCTGGCATTATGCGCGAAGTACGTGAGCGTCAGTTTTACAAAAAACCTTCTGAAATCCGCCGCGAAATTCTTGCAAAAGCTATTTACCGCAATCGCATGCGTCTGATACGCGAAGGCAAGATCAAAGTTAACAAGAAATAAAAGGCTGTTGTGCTCCAGGCACACAGCCTTTTTTATTTTATAGGAGCCTCATCAGGCACAGCCTGTGTGTCTGTTGTATAAAGATTTACTTTCTTTAGCTCATCACTGCTCATCATTAGAGAATCAAAGTTAAAATTCATGCTTCTCTGTGAATACAGGGGATCAAAATAATACTTTTCTGCCGATGGCATCAGATTCCAATCCGGCTGCAAAAATTTTATTTTACTTGTGTGGTATTTGAAAAGCAAAAAACCAATTATTGATACGAAAAACACACTATAAGAAAAAATCCTCCACCAAGTTATCCTTCTGAACCTGCTCAGATAAACCATAAGGGAAAAAGCTCCCAGCTCTACGAGCAAACCATACCATGTAAAAAATAATAGAATTATTCCAGTGATAAAGATCAAAAACGCCAATTTATTCAAAAACAATATTTTATTACGTAATTTCATGATCCGTATCAATTGCTTTGGAGTTAAAAAAGACAAAAAAAAGTTTTATATAAAATTTTTTTTATTTTTGTTGTTGACACACTCAAAAATATAAAATAATGAACAATTTTAATAATGATTGCGATAAATGTATAGACAACAAAGATTCGATTTTTAGTATTTTAACAAACGAAGAAAAAGACATACTCCGCTCAAACCTCACATGTATAACATATAAACGTAATGAAACTATTTTCAAAGAAGGTTTCAAGCCCACAGGCCTCATATATCTAGCCAAAGGACAAGCAAAGCTTTGTAAAGAAGGCATAGGACATAGAGAGCAAATCATCCGCCTGGTCAAATCTGGAGAATTTCTTGGATATCGTGCTTTGTTTGCAGATGAATACTATAATGCTTCGGCTGTAGCACTGGAAGAATCAACCGTTTGCATCATCGAGAAGTCAGCCCTGTACGATGTAATGCATCGTAATTGCGAATTTAACTTGAAAATAATAAAGATGCTGGCCGATGAGCTTGGCCAGTCAGAGAGCCGTACTGTCTCGCTCACTCAGAAATATCTGCGTGGCCGTCTTGCCGAATCTTTGCTATTACTTATCGAGACTTTTGGTTTTGAAGCTGATAATCAGACTATTAAGGTCAGGATGAGCCGGGATGATCTGGCAAGCCTGTCCAATATGACTACATCCAATGCCATTCGTACTCTTTATAACTTTGTGCACGAAGGAGTGATAGAGCTGGAGGGTAAGAAGATTAAAATTCTGGATCTAAGCAGACTAGAGCAAATCAGCAACATGGGGTAATCCGGTCTCTTATGCCCAGGCGCTTTTTTTATATGTTATTGTTATGTGTATTGCCTCTCATAATGCATGCACAGAACGATACACTCAGAGGCCTGCAACAAGATATTTATCTGCATCCTGCTGATGGCTTTACTGCTTATACTCTGCACAAAGGGGAATTTGTCTTTAACCAGTCACCTTTTACATTGCCTCTTCCAAGCTGGGCTTGGTATGGCCTGAGCAATAAAATAACAATGGAAATAGACCTGCTACCCTTGATAGGAGGCCTGTTCATACCTCCCCATCTGCCTATACCAAGCATTAACTTTAGATTCAAGCTAACAGACCAACACGGACACGTGCCTGCCATTGCTTTTGAAACAATGTATCATCATCTGTGGCAAGACGTTTATCAGTCTAATTATCCCAACCCTGTGGTGCGCAGGCGGGGAAATAGCTGGTATAATCATCTTAACTTTAGCTTTAGTGTGAATAATCGCTTACATTTTCACTTCTCAACAGGCCTTACATATAGCGAAAACCTGTATTTTCATTCCAGTGACTCTACCCTGAAAATAGAGAAATTTTACCCCAGGATCCTGTCTCCCGATTTCAACATTAGTATTGACTACAGACCCAGGCCATGGCTTAGCATGCATGCTACGGCCTCTTATGGTACCACCTTTGTGTATCTGGATAATGTACCCCACAAACGGGAGATAGCCTATGGCTTTCGTCTTGCACCTTTTTATAAAAACAGACATGGATTCCTACGCCATTTCCGTATGGAACTGATCGGGTTGTATATCTTTTTGCCTGACATCAATGAAGCTATCCAGGCTATTTTGCCGATTTATCCTTATTTTTACTGGCAATGGCAGTTGTGTAAAAAATAGTCTATTTTTCCATAAATTTATTAACAATATCCAATGGACATTAAAACATATTTAAACAAAGCGGCACAATACTGTGCACGTTATGAGACATGCATCTTTGACCTGAGACAAAAACTGTTTAAATGGAAAGTACCACAGGAGTTTCACGACCAGATTATTGATTATTTGCTGAAGAATGAATTTATCAACGAGAAACGCTATGCCCATAGCTTCGTACATGACAAATTTTTTCTCAACGGCTGGGGAAAGAGAAAAATTATTTACCTGCTCGAACAAAAACACATACCACACCAGTTTATCTCTAAAGCTTTAGAACAAATTGATGATCAATCATATAAAGACACACTCAAGAAGATACTTTTGCGTAAAAAGACCACAATAAAATCAAATGACACTCTGAGCTTACGGCAAAAATTAATAACTTTCGCCACTGGACGTGGATATGAACCAGAAATAGTGTACCTGGTCGTTGATGAATTATTAAAATCAGAATCATGAAAAAACTAGTATCTATCTACATGTACATAGTTGGTTTTCTGATGCTTGTAGCTATTTTTCTCATACAGCTATTGCTGCGTCTTTTTTTCAAGCCACAGAAAACATTTCCTATAATTTCCTTTCTCTTCAGATTAACATTTAAGCTACTTTTTATAAAACTTGAAATTACTTACGAAAAGACTCTGGACAAAGGAAAGCCTTATATTTTCATGGCAAATCACACCAGTTTCTGGGATGTCTTTGTCGCAGGTGCCACATTTCCTTTCTATGTCAGTGCACTCGAAGCCCACACACATTTCCGTTGGCCTATCTATGGTCTGGTAATCAAAGCTTATGGCCAGATACCAATCAATCGTAGCAATCCCAAAGCCTCATGGAAAAGCTTTCTAAAAGCCATTGAAAGACTGCACAAAGAAAAAATTTCCATCATTGTTTTTCCCGAAGGCACACGTTCCAAAGACGGACGCTTACAGAGATTCAAAAAAATACCTTTCAAGTTTGCCAAAGAAGCAGGTGTGGATCTTGTGCCAGTAGGTTTTATTAATGTTAATAATCTCAGTCCCATGACCAATTTCTGGATACAGCCTGTCAAAATAAAAGTCAACTTTGGGCATCCCATACCCGGGGAACAGATTGCGCAAATGAGCGTCGAAGAATTAAGCGACAGGGTATATGAGGAGATCAAGCGTCTGAGCGGTCAATAATCAGAAAGGATAACCAATAGCCACATTCAACACAAAGTCATCCCGTGTATATGGTCTGGACGTAGGTATAAACCTCTGTCCCAGAGGCGCAGAAGGATCATATAATTTCATCCCAACATCCAAGCGAATTACAAAGAAATTCAAGTTCAGGCGCACACCAGTTCCTGTTCCAACTGCTAGCTGCTTATAAAACTTATCAAAATAAAACACAGCAC
>JALVRO010000327.1 GCA_027031265.1 Bacteroidales bacterium
GAACCCGATTTTCCAATCTCGTAAATAAATGTTTTCTTTGCACAGGAAAAGACGCAAAAAGTATAGACATGCGCAAGCTCAGGAACGAAGAGCTCGGACGTAAGAGTGTCGAAGAATTTAAGCACGCACAGAAAGTGCCTGTTGTCATTGTGCTGGACAATATTCGTAGTGCGCTGAACGTAGGATCGGTGTTTCGTACTGCAGATGCTTTTCTCATAGAGAAGATTTACCTTTGTGGCATTACTGCTAAACCGCCAAACCGTGAGATAAACAAAACCGCACTTGGCGCTACGCAGAGCGTAGACTGGGAATATGTTGACCAAACGGTAGATGCAGTGCACAGGCTCAAGGCAGAAGGCTATAAGGTGCTTTCAGTAGAGCAGGTAGAAGGTGCTGTTATGCTGCAGGACCTGGTGGTGGAGCCAGGTCAGAAGTATGCTTTGGTTTTTGGCCATGAGATGTATGGGGTCGACCAGCAGGTTGTGGACCTGTCGGACATGGCCGTGGAGATTCCGCAGTTTGGCACCAAGCATTCGTTGAATATCTCTGTTTCTGCTGGCATTGTTATCTGGGAAGTTGTGAGGAAGCTGGGTATCTTGTTCTGATGTCGTGTGCCTTTTTTGTGTGTGCAGGCGTGAGGGCGGAGGCGGATATGAGACGCGGGCTGTGGCATGTGATACGGCTACGAGGAGGCGACCAGCGGAAGCCACCGCAGTAGCCTTTAG
Organism: Bacteroidales bacterium; assembly: GCA_027031265.1. Classification (GTDB taxonomy): domain Bacteria; phylum Bacteroidota; class Bacteroidia; order Bacteroidales; family S143-33; genus S143-33. The sequence continues at coordinate 726 of JALVRO010000327.1, forward strand.
TATCAATAGGCACAGACAAGCCGAATAGAAGCCGTAGACCGACCCGAAGCCGCTAAATACTCCCATTTCAGTCACAAGCATATATGGAATGTATCTTGCCACAGGCATGTAAAATTCCAATGTTGTAAACATGCCGCCAGCCTTTTGGTAACAAAAGGAGGTACAAAGTGGTATTTGGCGGGAGGGGCACGCCCAAATAATAATTTCAAAAATTTTTTTGATCCATTTAGATTAGACACTTGTAAATAAAATTAGCCCAAGTATGGTTACTGTGTGGTTGTATAAGTTTAGAATGATTTATAAGCCTAAGCTAAAAAGTGTTTCTCAAACTCTGGTGGTATTGTTAGCAGCTTAGACCAGTTGCCCTGGGTTGTGGGGTATTTTTCGTTTTCTATAAGTGCATCGAGAAATGTGTTTCTTTCCACTTCCCGGCAGCCCATGAATCTTAGATGTGGGTTCTGTATCTGGCAATCAATGTAATTAAAGCCATTAACCTCCAGAGTGCGGGCCAGGGCTATGAAGCAAAATTTAGAAGCATTGGGCAGAGCGGAGAACATTGCTTCACCAAAAAATATTTTGCCCAGAGAGACTCCGTAAAGGCCTCCTACCAGCTCACCATCCTGCCACGCTTCGAAGCTATGTGCCAGCCCCATTCTGTGGAGTCGTGTGTATTCACGGATAAACTCTTCTGATATCCAGGTGTTTCCACTGTGTGTTGTATGTACCTGGCGGGCTTTTCTCATAAGCTGCTCGAAAGCAAAGTCAATCCTGAGGTTAAATTTTACCTGATTGATAAAGGGACGCATGCTCTTGTGAATATGTATATCTGTGGGGCGCATTAGCGCTCGGGGATTGGGATTCCACCATGTGATAGGACTGTCGGGATTAAACCAGGGGAAAAATCCATTGTGGTAACCTTCTAATATCCAGTCCACACGAAGAAGTCCCCCATAGCCTATGAGGTTTTCTTTGAAAGCGCGTATCTCATCAACAGAAGGGAAGGAGGGTATAAGGGGATCAAGGAAAAAAATTTTATACATAGGTCATTAATTTTCCCGTGAACGTCCGACTATGGCTGTCAGTCCGCGATCCTGTAAAGCTTGTTTCATCCTGGCCATTTCATCATAAGGTCCTGAGCGCACCACACCCTGTCCATTGAAATGGATATAAAAGGTCTTCTCAACAGCTTCTTCTACTGTGAGCTCACACACCTCAACAAAACACTGAATCACCCATTCAAAGGTATTGACATCGTCGTTAAACACTATAAGATCTGCCTGTGAGCCCTGGTCAATGTCTTCTATTATTTTCTCGGCAATGTCATGTTTATGTTCTTCGAAGGGTGCCAATGATAAGTGTTTTTAATGTGTCCACATAACAAAAATAAAAAATTATGCCAAAATGGGGTAAATATTGTTTAATGTTGCGGGAGCCTTTGTGGGCGTCTGTAGTGGGACCGTTGGGCATGCTTGCAGCGAAAAATAATGTTTATAAGGGAAGAGTATAAGCAAGTCGTGCTGGTCCAGGTTTACAAGTTTAAAAATTTGCTAAATCAGACGATTGCAGAGCTATTGCTCTGCAATCGTCTGATAAGATTTATCTAAGAAGCTTGTTGTCAGGTGATTATTCTTTAGGTATAACGCGACGTACTGCATCGATGACTGTACCGTCAACCCATTTAATAGCAGCCACGATTTCTTCTCCCAGGTTAGGCTTACGAGGCTTACCACCAGCGATTCTTTCGGCCTCTTCCTTGAGCTGGTCTATGCTGACAATAGGTAGTCTGCTGTTTTTTGTAGCCTCGATTAGATCCTCCCGGCGTGGGTTAATAGCTATGCCCCGTTCTGTAATGATTACGTCAATGAGCTCCCCAGGCCCTACCAGTGTGGTAACCTCGTCTACAATAACAGGGATACGGTCACGCACGAGGGGCAAAGGCAGGATAACTGTCTTGCTAAAGAGCGCATTCTGCCATCCACCAATGCCATGAAGCATGTAACCGTCAGAGTGTGTGACCACATTGCCGTTGAAGT
>JALVRO010000328.1 GCA_027031265.1 Bacteroidales bacterium
AGATTAAAAAGTAAAGTGTATCGGCCATGGAGTTTATACTGAGGTGTGAGGGAGATAGCGAGATATTGTCAAAGGTAAAAGATTTTTTCACAATCATTTCCTGCACATCTATTTGTGCTAAAGCTGCTGGCATAAGGGTATCAGCTCCTTGCCACAGTCCGCCATCGCTCAGCACCCACAGATCCCCATTATGGTCAAAGACCATGCTATTAGGCTGATATGTGAGGTCTAGAGAGTCGACAATAGAGTAATTGTTGACATTGATTTTAAAAAGCATGCTATCATTATTCCAGCTAATTGTATAGATAAACCCATCTTTAACCAGGATACGTTCTGTTGTGTGGCCTATATAGACTTTTTTTACCTGGGTCATATCCATGGGGTCAAAGACTGTCATCATAGTGCTATAGAGATCAGTGACAATCATCTTTCCACCGGGCAGTGTGGCTAGATAACGTGGGGATACCAGGCGGGTAAGCTGAGCCTGTAAGTGCAGGTTGTCGAGGCTGGCTTTAATGATTTTGCCAGAGTTATTAACCACAATATAAATAAAACTGTTGTCTGTGTAAGCAGACTGGGCAATGTCACCCAGGCCCAATCCATTGGCTTTTTCGAAAGCTTTGTTTGTAACAGTGGATGTGGTTATGTCAAAAAAAGTAATAGAAGCATTACCGTAAGAGAAGTTTCCTTCGTTAAGGATAATCAGACCTGGATTTGAGAGGTTTATTTCTTGAGTCTGTGGGGAGGGTTTATGGCATGCGGCCAGGAACAAAGCAAAGGAGAAGAGTATGTAAGCAATTTTTTTTATCATGGCGTGTGCAAAAAAATAGCAGAATCAGATGTAAACTCTGATTCTGCTAAAGGAGTGGGAGATTAAAATTTTAGTGTTCTTCTACCAGTTCGAAGTCTACATTAATAATGCTAGCGTATTCTTCGCCTATTTCTTTCATGTCTTCGTCAATGTCTTTGTAATGCCATCGTACCTTGACTTTAGATTTTTTATTCAAATCTTCTAAAAGCAAAAGGATCTGAATCAATTGCTTTGAAGAAGCTGTGTTGAAATATTCTATTTTGAAATCGAAAACTGTTTCAGGGTTGGGGTTCTCCTTATATTTTTCTAACCATTCTAATATTGGGCGGTAGAATCCAATAGCATCCTCTGGCAATGAAAGCTTAGAAATCTCAAAAATGCCTTTCTGAGGGTCAAAGTGAACTCTAGGAGTATCTTTTGTTTCATGTATTATTAATGGTTCCAGGTAACTAGACATAATTATAAATTTTTTGTTATGATTACAAATTTAACTATTAACAATAACTTGAAAAATAAAAAGTGAAAAATTATCATCAATTGGTATAAACGTGAAATTAAATGGATTATTACTTCTTCGGCGCATGTCTATGAAACCGAGTCCTGATTTTTGAGTTGTAATGCTATCTATTTCAAGTAACCGTTTTTTGTAAAGATTTGTAAGCTCCTGTTTACTCATTTTGTTTAGCTCAATAATTTTTGGTTTGACCCGGTCGATTTTTTGGTTGTTAATATAGTTAGCACCAGTGAGATAGAAAGCTCTGTCGTGGTAGTTTATCATGAAAAAGCCTGGCTTCCAATTGGCATTGTCGATAATATTGTCGCCGTGTTTCTCAATATTCTGAAGCATTTCGATCATCAGGTTGTTTATTCTGATGGATATAGAGCTTTCAGGTATCTGGTGCTTTAGCATTTCGAGCAGTGCGAGGATATTCTCCTGACTAAAGTCACCTTTGAAAATAAGTTTTGTATCAATTTCGTTCAGGTAATCGTGGAATCTTATAAGGAATTTGATATATGATTCGTCTCTATGTACTAATTTTTCTGATTTTTGTAAGTTTGAGACCTTGATCTCGATGTTTAGATAGAAGTAGGAGTATTTGTCGTTGATTTGTTTGAAATCATAGAGGAGTTTGTTACCAGATCGTTTGGCTATTTCGACAAGACCGATATTTGCATTACTGTTGTCGTCGAGAAGGGTGTTTTTCCGGATTTCGCGTGCAAGCTGACGTAGCTCTGAAAGAGACAGCTCATTGATTTTTTCTAGTTTGTCGCGAAGGTATTCTACATTATTATTGGCGATAATATTTGCTGTGGTGATGTTATAGCGGTCTTGTTTTTTGCTGATGTATATTAGATTGTTTTGGGATAATCTTTCTTCGTCAGGTGTATCTTGATGTTTTGCTATATTCTGGAGGCCCTCGCCCATAATAAAATAAATCCTATGTCTAAGGGGAATAACCTCCACAGTCTTTTCCAGGTTAGTCTTTGCTAGATCAAGGGTGTTGGCAACTATTTCAGAGTTTACTTCTCCTCTGTAGATATACTCTATATCTGTCTCATTAATGTCCTTGACCAGATCGAGGATAAAATCGCTAAATAAAGGTGTATAATTTGTATCTGCCATTTGGGATTTTTAAAAATTAAAAATTATTTGACGTTTAAAAATAAAAAAAATTACGTAATAATCAAACAAACTTAGCTAATTGCTTCAATAACAGTAACAACAATATAGCGAGATTGGCGTGGGCCGTCGAATTCACAGAAAAAAATATTTTGCCAGGTGGACAAACCTAGCTTACCATTAATTATGGGAATGGTTTCGCTCGGTCCGATGATGCCAGCTTTCAGGTGGGCGTCACCATTGTTGTCCTGGTGGTCATGCTCCCATATACCTGCAGGTATGAGTTTTTGCAGTAGAGTAATGACATCGTTTTGCACGGACTG
>JALVRO010000329.1 GCA_027031265.1 Bacteroidales bacterium
CAATCTGTGCTCCTATCTGTTTGATAGCATCCACAAGGGGGCCGATGGGCCTTTTCTGCATACGCTGGTTGCCAGTAAGAATATATGTGCCTGGTCGTGTAGAAAGATATGCTGCCAGAAAACGCAGACAGGTACCACAATTCCCTATGTCGATGGTAAAGATAAGATCATCTGATGAGCTTAGCTCATCCAGGACTTTGGAGAGTGTAACAGTATCCTGTGCATTGGACAAATTATTTATTCTGATTGTCTTTCCAGAAATTTCACGTAGAATCAAAAGTCTATTAGCAATAGACTTGGATGCTGGCAAATTAACTTCTCCGTCAAAATCTCTTGGTATCCTGTTGACTGTCAATATATTGTTGTTTTTCTTTCTCAGTTTAATAATAGAAAAAAACTTTATTATGACAAAAGTGTTTAAGAATATTCCTGAAAATAGATTACTTTGTCTTGCAAACAAAAAAAAACAAATCTATGTTTTCGGGTATAGTTGAGACCACAGGGAAAGTTGTAAAACTGGAGAAGGAGGGAAGCAACCTTCATATTTATTTGACCTGTCCGTTCGTTAATGAACTAAAGATAGACCAGAGCGTGTCACACAATGGTGTGTGTCTGACAGTGGTAGATGTACAGGATGACGTTTATAAAGTAACAGCTGTGGAAGAGACATTGAAGCGAACAAATCTTGGATTGCTTAATGTAGGTGATGAAGTGAACCTGGAGAGAAGCATGAAACCCGATAGTTTCCTGGACGGCCATATAGTACAGGGACATGTTGACCAGACCGCTGTGTGTGAGGAGGTCGAGGAGCTAGAAGGTAGCTGGTATTTTTATTTCAAGTATGACCCATCGACTGGACATTTTACTGTACCCAAAGGATCTATAGCTGTTAATGGTGTTAGTCTTACTGTGGTGGATTCTGAGAAGGGCCGTTTTTCTGTGGCTATTATTCCATATACTTATCAGGTGACTAATTTTCATAATATCAAGTCAGGTACAGTTGTGAATCTTGAGTTTGATATAATTGGGAAATATATTAGCCAGATTGTCCAGAATTATCTGGATAATATTGACTGGAAAGAATTAATAAAGGGCAAATTAGATGGATAAAGGGAAAAATTACTCTGTGTTTTAGATGTTTTCATCTGCAGAATTGACTTGAAAAAGATGTGTAATAATAAATTATAAAGGCTGTACGTTAAAGGTATGCTTCTAGGGCTCCTGCTTATGCTTATAAATTTTATAAAATTTGTGGGGAGATATTGTTTTTTAGTTTTTAAAAATAAGGCAATTAAAAGCATACTTAGTTTTTTATTTATTGTTTGCATTTGTGAAAAAATGAAAAAAATTTTGCTCTTTGATGTAAGCTTATTATCTTTGGAACGCTCTTAAATGAGTTGCACATCATGTTCTGCTGAGATCCGATTTATCTGGAGGTTACAGGGTTGATCTTTATAAGGGCGCGTAGCTCAGCTGGTCCAGAGCACCTGCCTTACAAGCAGGGGGTCGAAGGTTCGAATCCTTCCGCGCCCACTTTGAGCCGACTGTCAAAGTCGGCTTTTTATTTATTCCCACCTTAAACGTTTATTTCTATTGTGATTTGAGTGTATACTAAATTAAAAAGGGAGGCCGAAAACAAACCTCCCTTCCTCAGACAAAAGTAGTTTTTATTGTAAGATTCTGATGGATTAGATGAACTTTAGGCGCTTGGCATGGTTATATTCTATTTTATCCTTAGCATAGTCCAGTGTGATTAACAGCCGGCCCTGGTGTTGATCCACGTCAAACATAGCATCTGTCATAATAGTCTCTACGATAGACCTGAGACCACGTGCTCCGACCTTATACTCTATGGCTTTGTCCACGATATAATCAAGCACTGCATCCTCGAATTCTAGCTCTATGCCGTCTATTTCAAAGAGTTTTTTGTATTGCTTGATAATAGCATTTTTGGGCTTAATAAGAATCTGTTTTAGTGCTTCACGGTCCAATGGATCAAGATGTGTCACAATAGGTACACGTCCTACTAGCTCTGGTATGAGTCCAAAAGCACGCAGGTCATGTGGAGAAATATACTGCATCAAGTTTTCACGGTCCACTTGTTCGGCGGCTTTGACACGGTTGTAACCAACGACTTGTGTGTTTAGCCGTTTGGCTATAATTTTTTCAATACCGTCAAAGGCGCCGCCACAGATGAACAGTATATTTGAAGTGTTTACCTGTATAAATTGCTGTTCTGGATGTTTACGGCCGCCCTGGGGAGGTACATTAACCACAGTGCCTTCGAGTAGTTTAAGTAAAGCTTGCTGTACACCTTCGCCAGATACGTCTCTCGTGATAGATGGATTATCACTTTTTCTGGCTATTTTGTCTATTTCGTCGATGAAAACCACACCCATTTCGGCAAGTTTAACGTTATAATTAGAGGCCTGAAGCAGGCGTGTCAGGATGCTTTCCACATCTTCGCCGACATAACCTGCCTCGGTCAGGGTTGTGGCATCTGCTATTGCGAATGGCACATCCAGCATTTTGGCAATAGTACGAGCAAGTAGAGTTTTACCTGTCCCTGTGGGTCCTACCAGCAGGACATTGGATTTCTCAATCTCAACATCGCCTTCAAGGATGTTTGAGTAAAGGCGTTTGTAATGGTTGTAGACAGCCACGGACAGAACTTTTTTTGCTTCTTCCTGTCCAATGACATACTGGTCGAGAAAAGCCTTAATCTTTTTTGGTTTAAGATCCTTGAATCGTTCGAGATGTACTTTTTTCTGTTCTTTTTTTGTCTCGCGGGTGTAAATATCATGTGCCTGTACGAGACACTCGTCACATATTGCTCCATAGAGGCCGCGTATCATGAACTTTACCTCAGACTCAGGGCGGCCGCAGAAAGAGCATTTCAGTTCCCCGCTTTTATGTTGATGTGGTTTTGCCATTAGAACTCTATTTTGTCGATGATACCATCTACAATGCCGTATTCTACTGATTTATTAGCATCCATCCAATAATCACGATCTGCATCCTGTAGTACTTTGTCATAAGGTTGACCAGTGTTTTCAGAGAGAATGCGTATGAGTCTTTCCTTGGTTTTCTTGATATGTTCTGCTGTGATATACAGGTTAGCAGCCTGGTCCTGCACAACACCGCCAATAGAAGGCTGATGTATCATAACTTCGGCATTAGGATAAATAAAACGGCGTCCTTTCTCACCACCTGAGAGAAGTACAGCACCCATGGAAGCTGCTATACCAATACAAATTGTTGATACGGGAGAAGAAATCATTTGCATGGTGTCGTAAATACTTAGCCCAGAAGAAACAGAACCACCTGGGCTGTTAATGTACATTTTTATTTCTTTGCCAGGGTCAATCATTTCCAGATAAAGGAGTTGGTTTACAATCTCTTCGGCTGTGTCGTCCATGACTGGACCCCAGAAGAAAACAATACGTTTTTCTAGAAATTTTTTGCGAAACTCTATATCCTGGAATAATTTGAGTATTTCTTCTGACTGGTTATTAATGGATTTCATCGTTTTTCTGTTTTTTGGTTTTTTGGGGAAATAAATAGTTATTAGATTTCGTCGTCAGACTTTTTGACCTTAGTACGTGTAATAACTTCGTCGATAATGCCATATTCCTTAGCCTGCTCTGGACGCATCCAGAAGTCACGGTCAACGTCTTTCTCTATTCTATCAACAGGTTGTCCTGTGTGGAGTGAAATAATATCATAAAGGTCTTTTTGCATCTCACGCAAATGATTAACATTAATCTCAATATCTGAGGCCTGGCCATAAGCCACACCATAAGGCTGATGAAGCATGATGCGTGAATGCTTGAGGGCAAAACGCTTACCTTTTGTTCCTGCAGCCAGGAGTACTGCGCCTAATGAAGCAGCCATTCCCGTACATGTGCAGGAGATGTCTGGCGTTACATATTGCATTGTGTCGTATATACCCATGCCCCCATAAAGGCTACCGCCTGGAGTATTGAAGTAAATCTGGATATCCTTAGAAGGGTCAGAAGCATCAAGGAACAGTAGCTGTGCCTGAATTATGTTGGATACATAGTCGTCTATCTCAGTACCAATGAAAATGATGCGATCAGCCATCAGACGTGAGAAAACATCGACCTCGCGGAAAGGCATCTCACGCTCCTCAATTACCGAACGTGTCATATTACTAATACGACGGGTATATTGGTCGTAAAACAGGCTATTGATACGGTGATGTTTTACTGCATATTCTCTGAATTCATCCTTGTCTGGACGATTAATGAAAAACATAGTCTTTTTAGTTTTAGATTTTTAGCTTGTCAAAGTTAAAACAATTTTTTAAAAACATGTTTATAAAAGATTTTAAACCCCATGGGTGGATAAAAAAGCGGGACAGATGACACTGTCCCGCAAGGTATTGTGCTATATTTATGGGCAGATAGATTACTCGTCTTTTTTGCCAGTAGTATCGTCTTTTTTGCTTGTCTTAGCGGTAGTCTTTTTTGTAGTTGTTGATTTTTTAGCTGATGTTTTCCCAGTTGCAGAAGTAGATTTCTTTGTAGTTGTTGATTTTTTAGCTGATGTTTTCCCAGTTGCAGAAGTAGATTTCTTTGTAGTTGTTGATTTTTTAGCTGATGTTTTCCCTGTTGTAGAAGTAGATTTCTTTGTAGTTGTTGATTTTTTAGCTGATGTCTCCCCTGTTGTAGAAGTAGATTTCTTTGTAGTTGTTGATTTCTTAGCTGTGTCCTTCTTTTCCTTATCTTCTTCTGTATCTTCTGTTTTTCTGGTAGTAGTGCGTTTGCGTGTTGCTGTCTTTTTCTTCTCTTCTGTCTTGTTTTCCCCGCCTTCCTGTGCCTGTTCTTTTTCTTCTCTTGTGTCAGCTTTTTCCTCTTGTTTTACTTCTTGTGTTTTGTCTTCTCCACGGAGTTTCGCTTCTAGTAATTCAGGGCTGAGTAGTCGTTCTTGGAGTTTTACTTTATCCTGAAGAGCTTCCAGGACCTTATTTTCAAAAGCGACAGAATCAATCTGATAACGATCTGATTCACTGAGTTTCTCATATTCATTTTCTGCATGTTGCATGAAGAATTCCTCTCCGAGCTGGGAAACATCAATACCATAGTTAGCCAGAGACATACGAAGCATATCAGCATGTACCTTCACAGCATCTTCTCGTTCGAGTTTTATACCCAGATCTTCGGCAATTTGTTCGAGAATGGTGTTCCACTTGACAGCTTTGACCAGGTCTGGAAGTTGTTTCTCGAGCTCCTCTTTGCTCTGGCGCTGATCTTCTGGTTTGTCTTTCTGGCGGTATTCGAGCCAGCGAAGCAAGAAGTCCTCAGGTATCTTGACTTCTACTGTGTTCATCAGCGTGTCTTTAACCTCATTCTTGAAAATCTGACGTGAACCATCTTCGAAATATTTTTCGAGATTCTCTTTTACCCTGGCACGAAATTGTTCTTCGTCTTTGATTTCCTCTGTGGGTGCATATTTTTTGTAGAGCTCCTCATTTAGCTCTGCTTCCTGGAAACGCTTAACTTTGGTTATAATGATTTTGAAATCATCGCCAATGTTGTCCAGGTCCTCTTCTTTGAGGTTAATCATTGCTGCACGGCGCTTTTTGTCTGGTATAAGCTCGCTTAGCTTGATGATAATTTCGTCATCTTTTTTCTTGCCAATGAACTGCTCGCGTTGTTTTTCGTCAATCAAGTCGAGAGAGAGCAAGATTTCGTCTTTGCGTAAACCATTGTCTTTTGGCTGGCCATTTTCGTCCAGCTCTACCAGGGTTACGTAAAAAATATCCTGATCATCTTTGACCTCTTCGCTGTCAATATACTGACCAAAGTTTTTGCGGATACGTTTTATTTCCTCATCTACATCCTGGTCAGTTATTTCAGCTTTGTAATAAGGTACGTTGAGCTCATCATAGTTGATGAAAGGTTTTGATGTAGTGCCATAGTCAAATGCGAATTCAAATTCTTCCTCTGCGTCTATATTGAATTTTGTCTTGTCTTCTGCAGGAATAAAATCACCAATAAGTTTGAGATTATTTTCTTTGATAAAATTAATAAGAGCATCCCATACAATCTTGTTTACTTCCTCGACAAGTATTTCTTTACCATAGAGTTTCTTGACCAGAGGCAGTGGTACATGTCCAGGGCGGAACCCGCGCATGTTTACCTTTTTACGGAGTTCTTTGAGACGCTCATTAACTTTAGACTCATAATCATTTTTCTCTATCTTAATTGTAACACTACCAGTAAGTTCTGTAGCTTGGTTATTAAGTACTTCCATTTTGGTTCATGTTTTTATTTGCATAAATAAAAAAATTGCCACACCAATGGTGGCATAGATCGTCAGTGCGGATGGAGGGACTCGAACCCCCACGCCCCAACGGGCACCAGATCCTAAGTCTGGCGCGTCTACCAATTCCGCCACATCCGCATTCAGGCACGGCAAATTTAAGAAAAATGATTTATTTTGCAATTAATGTGAATGATTAAAAATTATTAAATTTGTTAATGTTGGGTAATATTATCTGTTTTTCCCCGAATATTCTGGCTTTGAGACTATTAAGTTCTTTGAGAATGAGAAATAATGACTTGAGTTTTTCTTCTACTTCCTCCATCTGCTCAAGATTATCACCTGGTATCTGAGAAATTAAATTACGAAGGCGGTCAATTTCTAGGCTAACAATTCGCATTTTGTAGTGTATCAGGGCATTATAGGTGAATTCCTGGTAATGTTCATGTGGAAGATGTACGTGTGTCTTTCGTTTTTCCCATATCTTACTCAGTTCTATGTCGTTGGCTAATAATTCATTAGCAAGGTCCTGAAATCTCCTATCTGGGTGACGCTGGAAATATTCTATTTCTACTTCCTGGCCTTCTTCCCGCATTTTTTTGATCTCCTCAAATACTTCCTTGTAAAACAGGTTCTTGAATTCCAGATTATCATTAGTCAACTCAGTAATGAGAAAATCAGCCACTGTAATAGGCACAGTCTCTCCACTCTCAGTCTGACGATATTCATAAATACGATTGCCATATTTGATCAGGTAATAAATGAGCTGCTTTTCTTCGGGTAGTGCGGTTGTCTGAAGAGTAGAGGGCAGCACAGGTGTCTTGCGGCCTGGGGTGTGGATCTCCACACGCCCCCTTGTCATCTGCTTGAGATTGCGCTGGAAAATGCGAAGAACTTCTGAAGTGAGAGCATTAGCACTTATTGAGAAAACTTCTGCAGCACGTTTTATATACACTTCCCGTCTGACAGGATCTGTGATAACAGACAATGTTTGAGCTATGTCCCGAATAGCTACTGATCTCTTGTAGGGGTCATCCTGTGCATCACTAAGTAGAAATTGTGCTTTGAATGTTATAAAGTCCTGTTCGTGTGTTTCGATGTATTCCTTCAGATCTGCTGGTGCGAGTTTTTTGCTAAAACTGTCAGGGTCTTCGCCTTCTGGCAGGACCACGACCTTGAGGTTGAGATCCTCTTTAAGGGCAATATCCACGCCTCTCATAGCAGCTTTGATGCCAGCAGGGTCTCCGTCAAAAATTAATGTTAGATTGTCTGTGAAACGGTGAATTAAGTTTACATGATCCTCTGTGAGGGATGTGCCAAGCGAAGCTACTGTGTTTTCGATACCTGCTTGATGAAATGCCAGAACATCTGTGTAGCCTTCGACCAGATAACATTTCTTCTGCTGGGTGATCGTCTTTTTTGCAAAATATAAGCCGTAGAGGATTTTGCCTTTTTTGAAAATATCAGTCTCTGGTGAGTTAAGATATTTGGCAACAGACTTTTCGCTGCTAAGTGTGCGGCCTGCAAACCCCAGTATTTGACCTGTGAGGGAATGAATCGGAAATATCACTCGCCCCCAGAACCGGTCATAATAATTAGTCTCTTTGATAATGGTCAATCCTGCTTTGGCTAGTGTGTCTAGTTTATATCCGTTTTTTAAAGCATATTGTGTGAAACCATCCCTCTGATCTAGTGCATATCCTAACTGGAATTTTTGTATGGTCCCGTCTGTAAACCCCCGTTGACGCAGATAACCCAGCCCAACACTGATACCTTCGTCTTCGAAGAAAATATTGTGTGAGAAATATTTTTGAGCAAATTTATTTACCAGTAGAATGGACTCTCTCTCCTCTCTGCGCTGCCTGTCTTCCTCTTCGTTCTGTGTCTCCTCTATTTCAATGTTATATTTTTTCGCAAGCCAGCGTATTGCCTCAGGATATGTAAAGTGCTCATGTTTCATCAAAAAGCTTATAGCACTACCTGACTCCCCACAACCAAAACATTTAAAGATTTGCTTGCCTGGCGAGACAACGAAAGAAGGTGTCTTTTCTTTGTGGAAAGGGCACAGGCCTTTGTAATTAACACCAGCCTTTTTGAGATTGACAA
>JALVRO010000330.1 GCA_027031265.1 Bacteroidales bacterium
TTAAACAGTTCGAAATTTATTATCAGCCTCAGATAGATAAAAATGAAAAACTTGCGGGAATGGAAGCGCTGATAAGATGGAATCATCCTCAAAAGGGGCTTATTTCTCCTGGAAAGTTTTTGCCGATTGCCATAAATGAAGGATATATCAGAGACCTTGATATTATGGTGATGGATAAGGTTATAAAACAGATTAATAAATGGATAAACAAAGGCTATGACCCGGGTGTGGTTTCGTGCAATGTAACTATGAAAACTCTTGAAAGTAAAGATTATATGGAAATTTTCAAGAAAAAAATAGAAAAAGTGGATGTCAGTCATTTCGGTATTGAAATAACGGAAGAGAGTGTTACTAAGAGCGATGATGAAGTTAAAAAAATTTTAAATGAAATAAACGCTTTAGGTGTCAGTATTTCTCTTGATGATTTCGGGACCGGATATTCAAATCTGACAAAACTTAAAGAACTTCCTATTAGCAAATTAAAAATAGACAAAAGTTTTATTGACGGTATACCAGATAATGAAAACGATGTAAAACTTACGGAAATTGTTATAAATGTAGGTAAAATTTTAAATCTAAAATTGGTCGCCTAAGGTGTTGAAAATGAAGTACAAAGGGATTTTGTAGTTAAAAGAGGGGTTGATTACATTCAGGGATATTACTATTCAAAACCCCTGCCTTCTGATGCAATAGAGAAAAAGTATTTTAAGACAATATCTTAACAACTTTTCCTACTATTTTGACATCCTCTGCTAAAATGCTCTCAGGAGGGTATGCTTTATTATCGGATATAAGCTCAATTTGCCCGCTGCTTTTTATTCTTACTCTTTTTACAAACACGCCAGCCGGTGTGCTTATGACAAATATCCCGCCGTTGCTTATGTTTGTGTCGTTTCTGTCTATGAATATAATACTTCCGTCTTTTATGGTCGGTTCCATAGAATCGCCTGTGACATTTATCGCATCAAGGTTTTTGTCAATTATTTTTTTGTCTATGTAGACAGTTTCATAATTTTCTTCAAAATTCAAAGCCCCTCCGCCGGCACTTGCGTTTATGTCTTTAAAATATCTTATTGTTGCAAACTTTTCGGTTTCTTTGATTATGTCATCACTTAACTGATCGAATAATAGCCAGTTTATTGAAATTTTTCTTTTAGCACAGAAATAGGCTATTTCCTCATAAGGAATTTTATTTCTTTTTTTAAGAATTGAGAGATTTTCAGGTGTTATTCCAAGGGCTTTTGCCACGTCTTTATTAAGTACTTTTCTCTCTCCTATTTCATTTGAGAGTATGTCTTTTATTTTTTCTATGATTTTTTCAAAATTCATTTCATTTCCTTAACAAAATGTTAATTTATTTACTTAAATTATATCTGTTTGTTAATATTTGTCAAGGGGTTGTGGGTGTATGGGTAGATGGGTAGATGAGTGGATGGGTGGATGGGTGGATGGAAAGAGGGAGAAGGAAGTAGGGAGAAGGGAGAAGAGAGAGGGGAGGAGGAAAATGGGAGAAGAGTTTTGAGTGTTAAGTTTTGAGTTTTGAGTTGGAAAAGAGAACGAAGGAGAGGGAGGAGAGTGTCGAGTGTTGGGTTTGAAGGGATGAAAAAAAGCAGAAAAAGGAGAGAGGATGATACTTCATATGGATTTGGATTCGTTTTTTGTATCCGCTCACAGGATAAGCGACAAATCTCTTCTAAATAGACCAGTAGTAGTCGTAAAAAGAAACGACAAAGAGATATTTCAAAATCAAAAGCATGAAGTTTTGAATTTAAATGAGGGGGCTTTTACCGGTGATATCATAATAAACAAAAACGGATATGACAAAAGCTATTTTTTGGAAAACGGAAAAGTCAGGGGCATTGTGGTAACTGCCAGTTATGAGGCTAGAGCGCTTGGAATCAAAACTGGCACCACTTTAAAAGAAGCGCTTGAAATATGTCCGGATTTGATTGTGTTGCTTCCCGATTACAGGCTTTATCATACCCTTTCTTACAGACTCAAACTGTTTTTAAAAAAACACATCCCTCAGATAGAACAGTACAGTATAGACGAGTTTTTCGGCGATGTCAGCGGATGGGTGGAAGATGATGAAGTTTTGGATTTTGCTTATAATCTTAAAAAAAGCATAAAAGAGAAATTTTCCCTTCCCATATCCATAGGCATATCAAAAGCCAAATGGATAGCAAAACTCGCCACTTCCTTTGCAAAGCCAGAGGGGGTATATAAGGTGGATGATATTTACGGGTTTATAAAAAATATACCTGTTGAAAAATTTCCGGGAATTGGCAAAAGAACGGAAAAAAAGTTAAAAGAAAGAGGCATTCTTACTCTAAAAGATGTAATTGAAAACAGGGATTATCTCTATTCGTGGGGAAAGCCCGGAATTATTCTTTATAAAAGAATAACGGGGGAAGACAATGAAGAGGTAAAAGAGAGGGAAGTTAGAAAAAGTATCGGAATTTCAAGGCGGTTTGATGCTGTTTACAGCAGGGAGGAGCTGATAAGAAGAGTGTATATACTTTGCAGGTATCTTTCATTTCTTGTAGCCAAAAAGAAGGTAAATCCGACTTTTTATTATCTGAAAATTCGGTACAAATCGGGCAAAAAATCCAAAGCGCATAAAAGCGTTTACAGAATTTTTAACGAGCTTTTGCTAAAAGAGACAATGAGGGAGCTTTTTATAAAAGCGGACTGTGAAGAAGAGGCTGTTGTTTCCGTAGCTTTAAGTGTTTCAAAGTTTAAGGAAGTAAGT
>JALVRO010000331.1 GCA_027031265.1 Bacteroidales bacterium
AAAAGGTGTAAAAATAACTATTCAGATTATTTTGTTTGTCATTGCGGTATATTTGGGCTATAAGATTTATGAGACTATTATGGAGCCTATCCGTTTTCAGAAAGCGTATAAATACCGCACACAGCTTGTAATACAGAAGTTGGAAAAAATCAGGGATGTGGAAGTGGCTTTTATGTCTAAATATGGCCATTACACTGCTGATTGGGATTCCCTGATTAATTTTGCTAAAAATGATTCAATTATTGTTGTTAAAGCTTTTGGTACTGTGCCTGACAGTATCTTCTATATGTCTAAGTCTCGTAAAGAAGCCGAACTTAAAGCATTGAAAATGGGTATTATCCGCCGTGATACTATTAAAATTGCTGTTCGTGATACCCTGTTCAAAGAACCTTATGATATTGATACTCTCAAATATGTGCCTTTTACTAACCTGAAAGAAGTTTTCCAGATAAATGCAGGCTTTATCACCACACAAGCAAAGGTTAAAATGCCTGTATTTGAGGTAAGGGTACATAATGATACATATCTCAAAGGTCTTAACAGACAGATGGTTATTAATCTAAATGATATTGCCCGCGATAATGGAGATTTCCCGGGACTGATAATGGGTTCAATGACCGAAGTTAAGACCACGGGTAACTGGGATTAGTTGCCCTTTATACCTTATTTTTTGCTTTCAAGGGGATACCTGTTTAAACAGGTATCCCCTTTGTGTTTGTAAAATTTTGTTTATTTGTCATAAACAATTAATTTTACATAAAAAATAAGCCTGACCCAATGAAAGATTTTAGCTTGTTCGATAATACATTTTCTCTGTCCAGAATATCTGCTTATAGTCTCTCACTGCAGATAGATTATAACCACTTTGCTTATGCAATCATAGATAATATTAGAAAAAGATTTGTTGCTCTGGTTAATCATAATTTTGATCCGCCGGCTAACAAAGAGATTTTTCTTGATATGGTGGATGAGGTCATTAAAAAGGATAGTTACCTTCAGAAACAATATAAAGAGGTGAATTTTATTTATCCTTCGGATAAATTTATGTTAATGCCAGAGAAATATTTTGAACGTAAAAAGTTGAAATTCTACTTTGAGATAGATAATATCCTGGAGCTGGGAGAGGAAATACAGTTTAACTACATTCCAGATATAAAGGCTTATTTATTATTTGGTATTTCTTCTGATATTACCAATTTTTTTGTCAATGCTTTCCCAATAATTAATTTCTATCAGCAGGGTATACCTATTATAAAAAATTATCTGAACATCTCCAAAGATTCGGACGACCCTGTTATTGCTGTGAATATTATAAAGAAGCATCTGCTCGATATTCTAGTGGTTAGGCAAGGTAAAGTCTTATTTTACAATATTTTCAAGTGTCGTGGAGAGACGCAGGCTGTATATGATATTGTTAAAGTTGTCAAGGAATTCGGCCTCTCTTCACAGGTAGATCTTTTGGGTAGTGTGGATAAAGATGATTTTATCTACAAAGAGCTGGTTAAGCTGGGCCTTAAAGTTGGATTTGCCAAGGTTCAGAAAGGTTTTACTTTCGATTTTGATGGAAAGATACAAGCACACCGCTTTGCACCATTACTGTATTTGTCAGAATAACAAATGGCCGACACAAAGATCGTTATATATTCCAACCGTTTATTGATAGCAAAAGGTTTAGAGTGTTTCTTTCAGGATAATTTTTCGGAGAAGACAGTGACTTTTTTCAATGAAGCAGAATTTTTGGCTTATATCAATGGGTTGGACAGAGGTCTTATTATCTGGGACAATGATTTGATCAGGGACAATATTGTTAAAAATTTGTGGGATAAAAATTTTATCATACTTTCAATCGGAAGATCCAGGCCAGAACTTAGACAGTTTATTTCTGATTTTATCCCTCTAAAAGCTGAGGCTAGCTACCTGTTTAACTTGCTCAAAAATCATCTGGAGAAACTCAAGACTCACACACAAGTTCAGGACGAAAACCGGACAGAGCTCACAGATAGGGAAAAAGAAATCGTGCGACTCATAGCCCTGGGAAAGACTAATCAACAAATAGCCGAAGAACTATCCATAAGCCCTCACACAGTTATTACACATAGAAAAAATATTACATCAAAGCTGGGGATAAAAACAATATCAGGTCTCACAATTTACGCTATTCTAAATGGGTTGGTTACAATGGACGAAGTAGAAAGGTCTATAAAATAAAAAAGCGGTGAGGGCGGGATTCGAACCCGCGGAGCCGCTAATCGCGACTCACCGGATTAGCAATCCGGCGCCTTCAGCCACTCGGCCACCTCACCTTTTGAGCACTGCAAATTTATAAAAATCTTTTTTTCCTCCAAACAAATCCCTGCTACATTTTACGATATTTTTAAAATTTCTGTTCATGCTATAATTTTTTAACTCACACTAATTATTTAAAACTTTATTCTTATTTTTATGGCTAAAAATAAAAGCCTAATTAGCAATTTGTAAAGATTTATTATAGAATACAACTTATTGATAATCAAAGATTTAACTCGTAGATGTATCACACTATTTTATTACAAAAATGTGGAACGTGGTTTGTAATAAACTATAAAATGCAGCTATGAAAGTCAGAATCGTGGTAATAGGCAAGACATTTCAGAAATTTATTAAGCAAGGTATGGATGAGTATTTTTCCAGAATAAAGAAATTTGTGAATCTGGAGTATATCGAATTACCAGACCTGAAG
>JALVRO010000332.1 GCA_027031265.1 Bacteroidales bacterium
CTTGTGCCTGTACCGCTTGATAAGGTTAATATGCCAGAGGTTCGGGAGCTTAACCCACCTAATAATTTTGCTGGATTCTGGCAAGTGGTTGATTATCTCCGCCATAAATATGCTCCTCAAATAATGATTGCTCCGACTATCAAAGTATGGGGTACAAGTGGTAAGCCAGGGAAAGAACCGCAGGGCGGCTGGAAGGCAGATGATCCACAGGTGAGACCTATGTGGGAATATTACGCACGTTATGGCGTGCAATGGGATGGCCTGGCATTTAATTTTAATGGAAAGATGCGCCCAGACAGTGTGTACAAGTCCATTGTCAGATATTTTTGTGCAGTGGCAGACGGTATGTCGAGCACCTATCACAGACCAATGTATAAATTTATCTGGAAAGTTAAGATTTATGATTTTCATTACAACAAGGCTCCAGATCAGTGGCCTGTTAATGAACTGCAATTTATCTTTGGCAATATCCCATTTCTTGCTTCTCTAGGTGTGAGGGGAGTGGTGATAGGCTATGGTAATGAGCTTAACGGTCTTTATGCTCACAAGGATAAGCTTCCGCCAGCGTTAGTTTGTTGGTTAAAGGAATATTTTATGGCTAAAGATTTTCATTGTAACCCCCAGGGTACAATTGGGCCTGTGCATGTGTGCATCCAGTGAACAGGGTTTCATGGGAATTATGTAAAATCATTGATTGTAGCATTAACGCTGTGCTTATTCTTTTGATTGGTAATAGTAATAGCGTATCTGGCTAAAGATGTGGGTTTTATCACAATCAGCCAATTAAAGAAGAACCAGCCCGAATTTCCGGGCTGGTTCTTTGTGTACACACCCTTGCTAAAGTTTTTGATTGTACAGGATTGTGTCTTCAGGCAATAAGGCAAGATCTGGTAAAAACTTCCGGCTGGCAAAAAAGTTATTTATGAACAAATATGCCTCCATTGTCCAGGGCCAGGCCGCGCATGAAATTCTCGTCGCAGTCGTCACCCAGGCCAATTGTGTTGATTGTTACCCTTCTTAGAGGATTCCAGTTTTTGACTTCCTGTCTTATCAGGTCAGGGTCAATGACAGATCCTACAGTGGGAGCTCCATCGGACAGCACGAAAATAGCTTGAACTGTTAGTGGCCTGGTTGAGTCTGTAGCAGCGTCTCCGACAAACTCAAATGCTTTTTGAAGAGCTTCGTACATATTTGTGCCACCGCCGGCTTTGAGTGACTCCAGATAAGCCTGTGCTGCGAGTTTATTAGCATCTGTGGCCGGTACAAGGGTACTGCGCCATGGCCTTGCTTCGTTCTCGAAAACAATGATGTTGAACATTGTGGTGGTTGGGAGGCCTTTGATGGCTGGAATTAGCTCTTTGCGGGCTTTTTGCAGCTTAGTTAGGGATCTACTAACCTGTTTTTCTACCAGGTTGCCAGCAATGTTTCCAGCTTCACCGCCTATTGTTTTTGCTACGACACGGCCGGTTTGTTTTACTGCATAATTGACGACCTGACCTTTAAGATCAACTTCTGTTATGTATTCCATACTTCCGGAGATGTCAACGATGAAGATTACACCCTTTAGATCTTGTGTTTTAATGCCATAGTATTCAGTAGATTTTTTGGTGGTATAACAGCCTGTGACAGCTATACCCAGCAGGAAAAGAACGGCATAAACTAATGTAGTCCGTTTCATGGCATTGTTTTTTGAAGTTTTGATTAAACCCTGGATGTGATATTATGTTAAACACACCTATGGGATTGTGTTATTTTATTTTTCTTGACAAATAATCTTGTCTTGTTGTACCGTGCTAATTAGAATTTACTCATAAAAATTATAATTATCAACCTGTATTACGTGAATTTTTGTTTTTAACATATTAATCATCAAGGATTTGTGTTAATAATAATTTGGGCTAAAAACGAATTTATGCCACGGGAAGCAAAATTTGGTTTTTGATTAATGAATTTCGAAAAAGGATCTAACAAAAAATGTTGGATAATGACACAAAACAGGCAGCGAACTGAACCCCGCTGCCTGTAAAGCGTGGAATAGCATGTCAAGGAAGTAGTATGATAAGCCTATCTGTAGTGAGAAAACCCATTTAACCTAGATTAGGCCATTGCCTAAGCTTGCTAGTCTTTATTTAAAGGTCTTAAACTGAAAGCCATTTTTCCTGTCCTTGCCATCAGAATGTGAAAGGCCCAGAGCCTCGTCTATTGCCTCTTCAAGCATCTTTTTAGGGGGAATACCACTAAGGCCCTTATCTGTAGGATAAAAACGGCAAGAGAAGACAGGTTCGGCTCCACGGCGTGATACTTCTATATCCTTGCCATTAACTTGAACTGTAGGAGAGCCGAGGAAATAGTATTTGTAAATCTCATCTTCTTTAACCTCAATAACCTGTACCTGTGCCTGAATGTTTTTCTCTTTAATGGCTTGACTTATAAGCTCTAATGTTTGCTTGTAATTAGGACATGAGGCAAAGTATAGTAATGTGATAACAATAGTTTTCATGACATTGTTTTTTTAGTTTTAGGATTAATCATCTATGCTGAGGAAGCGCTTTAACCACGGTCCCATACCATAGATGAGCAGCATGATGTAGAATACCTGTATTATAGGTTTGAATGACAGGGCAAATACTGTCATAGAGCTAAACATGGTAGCAGCTATACTCAGGGATATTGCCTGAGAACTAGCTACAGCAGACAGAATGAGAATCATGCCTTGCTGATAGCGGAAGCCTAAAAGTTTTGCTGCCAGCACGGCCAGGAGAGTCTGTATTATGTAATAAGTGATCAAACCGCCAAGCACGAGCAGGAAAATAATTGGTTTATTAACCGCAAGACTTGCAACTTTTGCTACAGAAACAAAGACTATCAGCAATATACCCAGACTTGAGATACCTGGGAAAACTTTTTTAACCTCCATAAAATACTCCATACTGCGGCGACGGATAATTGTACGGCGTGTCCACAAACCTAGAATCAAGGGGATGAGTATTAGCAGAAGCAGGTTGATAATAAGCTTGCCAGCCTGAAAATGTACCAGACCAGCGCCTGTTAGCTTGAGTATTATAGGCGAAACAAATGGTATCAAGAGCAGTCCACTGACAGCTATGACTAGGGCATCTTCCACACTTGCATCAGCAATTCCACTCCATCCTATGAGCATATTAGAGCATGGTATTGCACCTACCATAAGGATGGCAAAAGCTAGCTCAGGCTGTGAGACCAGAATGGTGCGAGAAATAATATACGCTGTGACAGAAGCAATTATGAATGCAAAAGTTAATGACGATATAATGAGCTTGTAATTTCTGCCAGCTTTTTTGACCCTCTCGATCATCAGTCCTGTGAGCATGGGATAAAGCATGAGAAAGACTGCAAAGATACTAACAGGCTTGATATTTACCTTGCTAATATCCCACACATTGCCCACTATCAGAGCTATAATGAAGTCTAAGGTTACATAGAGATAAAGCCGGTGTTTGATGTGCATTAAAACCTTTTTCATGTGTCTCTGTTTTTCTGGTTTGGTTTAAAAAAAGCTGCCCTGTCATGGGCAGCTTTAGTACATAACAAAGGTAGTAGGTTTTAATTGTCAGATGATTGTTTGTCGTGGTGCTGGCATTTATCTTTGTTTTTATGATCCTTGTGCATGTTCATTCCGTCCATTTTACAAACTTTCATGTGAGCCTCTGCAGCTTTTTTTACATCTTCCTGAATTTTCTCGGGATTTGTTTTAGAAGCATCATATTTGACAGTCATGTATTTACCGCAAGAAGATATTTCATAATCTGTAACTCCTTGTACATTTGACATTATGTCGTCGCTGTGCATTTTGCAAAAATGTATACCACTGATATCCAGTGTAGTCTTTTTTACGGTCTGTGCGTTTGCGCTGAATAGACCAATAACGAAAATCATTGCCAGAAGGGCGAAAATTTTATTTTTCATTTTACAATAGTTTTAAGGTTTAATATTTTCCTATATAAAAGTTAATCTAAGAACTTTAATATAAATCTAAGGCTATCAGGCTAAGGTTGCATTATATAATTTCTGTGATTATTTGCACAATTTTCGGATAGTAATCACTTTTTTTAAATTTTTCTGAGAGACAACTGTTTAATAAAATTCGAAAAGGTGCGGTTATGGCTAATAATATAAGAATCATTGCTGCTACTGCTCAAAATAACAAAGCCATTGTAATTTTAAAAAATTTTTAACAACAATAATTTTTAATTTTGACTTCTTTGTAACACTTTCTATTTTTGGATAATCATATCTGATATTCTTAAATGACTAAATCTAGAACAATGAGAGAGATAGGTACGGTCAAATTGATTCAACCACAGCTTATTAATCAGATAAAACCAAACAAAAAGAATCAGGACAAAGTAAAAGTTGGGCCTCTATTGGTCAGTATCCTGGTGCCACTTTTGTTACTTTTACCAGTCCAGATAAATGTAAAACCGCCAATGATTTTGGCCGAGCGTTTCTGGCATGGTGGCGGTTGGGTTGAGATTTTTGCGCTGGAGATATATTCCGTAGTACTAACATATTTGATTCTATACAAGGAGAAGATCAAGAAGATGCGTTTGCGTTACTGGTTGTTTTTCTCAGTAATTTTCTTTTTGCAGTTTTTCCTGGGGATTCTGGTTAATGAGAAGTTTCTCATGTCAGGTAAGCTCCATCTTCCTGTGCCAGCATTGATTGTGGCTGGGCCTATTTATCGGGGAGGTGGACCCTTGTTCATGTTAATTTTGTTGCTCAGTACTATAGCCATACTCGGACCTGCGTGGTGTTCGCATCTGTGCTATATTGGTGCATGGGATGGTTTTGCGAGCTCTCGCAAGAAGGGAAGGCCCAGGCCATTTAGCCGCCGGTTTGCAATAACTTTCCGTTACCTAATGCTTGTATCTGTTTTTATTGTGGCATTTGTGATGAACCGTTTGGGTGTCAAAGCCCTGACTGCTACGTTGTTTGCTGCGATGTTCGGTCTTGTAGAACTGGCATTGATGTATCTTATCTCCTGGCGTCTGGGATATATGTTTCATTGCACAACTTTCTGTCCAATTGGCAGTCTGGTAACGCTTCTGAGCAAGTTTTATCCAGCGCGTATTCGTATAGACCATAGTACCTGTACTTTGTGTAATGCATGTACAGTGAGCTGCCGTTATGATGCGCTCAGGGCCGAAGACATAAAGAAGGGTAAAGCAGGGTGGAATTGTACACTGTGTGGAGATTGTCTGGATTCATGTCATGCTGATTCTATTTATCTTTCGTTTTTCGGAAGTAAGAAAAATGCCTGGCCTTATTACATTGCAACTGTGATAGGTGTGCATACAGTCTTTCTGGCTCTGGCAAGGCTGTAGGTGTTTGTGAGCCTTGCGGCTCTGTGTGTCCTGTCAATCCCTTGCCAGGGTATGTAAGGGGCCTGTATACGGCAGTAATGCAATGACATCGGCACGGCGCGAAGCGGTCAGTGTTAGGCAGTGTATATAGAGGACATGGTCACGTCATTGTGTAAGCCTCTCCGCAATATCTTACGAGGGTATGTGAAAGAGAAGCAAAGCAAATGTGTTTGTAGGTCTTTTATGTGGTTAGTCTCTGAGGTGGTGGGACTACCCCGCTTGACCCGCCAGGGCGCCGCAAGCAGGCAGGCGGGTTGAGGTCACATGGGGGAGGCTGATAGCTTAGTCGTTTGGGCCAGGGTGATTGGGAGATCGTATGGGGAAATGTTGTTTTTTCTCGATAAGGTCGTCCCATGATTTATTTGCTCCTTGATTGTAGAAGGAGGCTGGAATTAATGGCTTTTCGAGTTTTTCCTGTAAATCTTGTGAAATATATCCCTGGTAGACGATTTGATAACCCGCCTCCTGGACTAAAGCATAATATTGTTTTAGGCGTAATTTAACGGCTGGATGGTTTGATTTAAGCAGTTCTCCTCCACCGCGATAAATCTCTCCAACAAGCTCGGTATGGAGGTTACGAGTCATCCGGCGAAAGAGTAGTTTAAGTGTCTGGAAATGCGATTGCTCAGGAAAACCACAGTTTGATATAGCTACAAATTTTGGGTATTTGTCGAAGCGGCGTTTGTGACGTGTCTCTCCTTGTGGATCCTTTTCAAAGTGTGGCATGACAATAGGAATAAGCCGGTCTAGGAAATTTTTCATTATGCCAGAGACATTGTCCACATAGAGAGGTGTGGCCAGCACGACGATATCAGAAGCCATGAGCTTGCCGGTCAGTTCCTGCATATCATCTTTGATGATACACTGACCAGGTGTAATAGACCAGCAGTCAAAGCAGCCAAGACAATTTTTTATTTTCTTATGTGCAAGAAAGATATTTTCAGTTCGGGCGCCAGCCTTTTGACAGCCATCGAGGAAGGCTTTGACTATTCGGTGTGTATTGCTATACTGTGCTCGTGGGCTGGAGTTGAAAGCAGTAATTTTCATCTGTCTGAATTTAGCTTGTTTGGTTAAAGATAGTCTTTTTGTGGCATGATTAAAAAACAAGTTACGTTTCATGCGGGGGTGCACATGGCGGAGACAACAGGATACTGTGTGGTGGTGCTGCGAGCACACCGAGGAGGCGCGGGGTGACGGAGTTTGTAGGTCTCTTATGTGGTTAGTTTCTGAGGTGGTTGGAGTATCCCGCTTGACCTGCTAGACCGCCGCAAGTGGGCAGCGGATAGATAGTCCTGGAATTTCCATCCCAGGGTAAGTTAGTTAGGGTCATGGCTACGCCATTGGTTGGAGTGACTGTTGTCACAGAGGGCCGCACTGTTTTGCTAGGTTATGTAGGGAACATGCCTAAGGCATGTGGTTGGAAGTAAGGCGGTTCGTTAGTCCATGTTTTTTAGGATTTTACGGGCTTTGTAAAGCCGGGTGAGAACCATGGGCAGGGTCATGTAGCGTAATTGATGAAAACCCTGGCCTGCGGATAAGATCTGTGGGACTATCTTTCTTGCTACGTCATAAGGGTCAGATGCAAAGATGTTGTTAAAGGCCATGTTCTGTTCGATAGTTTTTTCGTCCTGGCCTTCGAGGGATTTAATCAGAAAGTCTGTGTTGACCATACCTGGATTAATTGTGCCAATTGTGAGCCATGTGTATAGGTCTTTGATCTCCTTGTAAAGCGCGCGTGTGAAATAATCAACGGCTTTTTTGGTGGTGCCATAGACCGTAAGGCGGGGTTTCATATCACCATCACTGCCGAAACCGTTGAGGTTCCAGATAGAGCCACTATTTTGTGTGGTGAAGTGGCTAAGAGCTTTTTTTGTACCAAGTATGACACCTGTTATATTAGTTTGAGTTATGTCAATTATGGTCTGGTCAGGCACATTTAGCAGATAATCGTATTCCTGTGGGATACCTGCATTATTTATCCAGATATCAAGGTGTGAGAAATGGCTGATAGCTGTTTTTACCAGATTCTCATGTGTGTGTGGATCGGCTACAGATCCAGTCATGTATGTGAATTGTTCTTTAAAATCAGAGAGTTTATCTGATGCTTGCTGTAGAGAGTCCTCTGTTCGGCCATTGAGCACGACATTATGACCGAGTGAAAGGAATTGTCTGGCCATAGCCAGGCCAAGTCCACGGGTAGAACCTGTTATGATGATTACTTTTTTATCCATAATGTTTTAGCATTTTAATTCTTCGAAATTTAATTCTTCGAGATATTGTTTGTCTGTAAAGATAGGTTTTATATGAAAAGCTTCCAGGGCTTTCAATGGTCTTTGATTGGAAGTTGGACGCATGACAACGCAGCGTACACCTTTGTGCCGGAGGAATTCGGACAGTTCGAGAGATTTTCCATGTTCGAGTGTCTGGGCTGGATTGGAAAGAATTTCGTGTTTGAAGCCGTGGGATGTTTTTGTGAAAATATGGATTTGTTTAGCACCACCGAAGTGGCTGGAGATTTTATTTTTGTCATTAACCAGAACTGCTATTTTTAAATCTTTGTGTGCTGGTTCAAAATGTATAACCACATCTTCGACAAATTCTACTTCATTGAGTATGTGGTGTTTTATGTGTTCGACAAAATCATGAGCTTCGTCCAGTGTGTCAATGTCCAGGGCAATATCCATTTCAAGGAATTTATAGCTACCTGAGTTGCGACCCTGAATATTGTTAAGTTTTACTACCTGATTATGCTGGTTAATGATTTCTTTTACCTGCTGGATTGTTTCTTTGTCTACAGAGGCGTCGAGAAGTACTTTAATTGCTTCACGCAGTATATGGAAACCACTGTGAAAAATAAAGCCAATTATTACAATGACGACAATTTTCAAGAGCCAGATAA
>JALVRO010000333.1 GCA_027031265.1 Bacteroidales bacterium
GGACCTGTATAATTTCGCTCCGTTGGCTCATTGTCAAAGTAATATGAAATACTCTTCACTCCTGACTCCAGGTCCTGTGCACTGACAATAATCTTTGTCCTGGAAGAGACAAAAACTGTGTCCGAGCGCTTGTATTGATCACCAGAGATCACATAACTTAGTTTTGGCCCTGTCAAGTCCATATAAACCTTATCCACCTTCATTCGATAGTTATAATACCTGTTGGACAATTTATCTTTTGTTACATTCTCTGTGCTATCTATGGCAAAATAGGTCACATCGTGCCAGCCTGGTGTTGATGGCAGATAAAATGGTCCGGTATACTTTTTAAATTCTCCTCCGTCTATCGAATAAAATACATCTTTCACCCCTGCCTTATTGTCCACTGATGTTAGTTTGAGCTTTGTACGGCCTGAGAAAAAAACTTTGCCATTAACAATAAACTTATCGCCAAGGACATCTGCTATAATAATAGGTGCAGTCTTATCCAGATAAAATGTAAAGGTCTGGACCTGCTCCTTATTATTAACATTATCAACTGCATAGAACTGTAGATTATGCTCACCGTCTGACAGACCAGCAAATGGCAACTTTGTATGTGGCTGGTAAACCCTCCAACCTGATGAGTCAAATCTATAGTAAATTTGTTTTACACCCGAGAGACTATCATGGGCCTCGAGAAAAATATTCGAATTTATCGATATTATATTTTCGCGCCCCAGTTTTACGCCAGTTATCACTGCACGAGTTGAAGGAGGAATAAAATCAATGATAAAGTTAAACCCATGTGTGCGTTCTACATTGTTAACATTGTCTACCGAAAAATATTTGACACTGTACTCACCAGAATGATTAAAGCTAATAGTATCTGAATAAAGCTTATAGTCTGATTCATTTATTGAAAAATAAATATCTTTCACACCACTGAGCGCATCTTCTGCTTTGAAAATCATTTTCACCTGACCACTGCAGAAAAGTTTTCCGCCGACAGTATGTTTGTTCTGATCAATGAGATGCAAGCGTGTCTGGGACGGACGACTATCAGCATAAACTTCCCATACAATCTCTACATCTGGCATGGCTCGTTTGGTCTTTTTGTCCACAGCCCAGCGGGTACGGACATAGTTAATTCCTTCTGTATCAAAATAAAAAGGATCCGCATATTGCTTTGTGGCGTGGCTCTCAAGCTGCACACCCTTACTGGGGTCCGGAGTAGGCGAAATCGTCAGATATGCTGGTAATGACTTATTCCAATATAATTTACCACTGACTGTATCCTTATAAAAAGTAGGTCTAAAATTCGGTTTCTCCTGCGCATAAACTAAAGAAATACATAAGAAGAATAAAAATAAAGAAATGCTATGTTTCATAGTGTTTGGGGTTTAGTGAATTTTAAAACCAATTATTGTTATATCATCAAGCTGTATTGAATTTTCCCACCACCGTGTAATAGTTTTCATTAATTTTAGCTTTTTAGCCTGGCCGTCAAGGTCATGAAGACCTGCCAGTTCCTTCTTTAAACGTTTGATAGAAAACTTCTCAAATCTCTCATTTGTTTGATGCACGGCACCATCAGAATATAAATAAAACCATACTCCACGGGTTTGCTCAATTCTTACTTTATTAAAACGCTTTTCATTGTCCTTGGAAAACACATCAAAGGTGTATCTATCACCACGTACGAGCTCCACGTGCTCTCTGCTTCTGGAAAGTATAAGGTTAATATTCTTACCAACAAATTCTATGCTTTTATCCTGTGTGTCAATCACACATAGACCAGCTTCCAGAGTATCAAACTGTAAAGTATGTGCCTGGTTTAAGATCTCGTAAAAACTCTGATTTAACAACAACATAATTTTCTCAGGATCTAAGACTTTCTCAGAGTGAATGATATAATTAAGTATGTTATAACCTATTATGGTGAGGAAAGCACCGGGTACACCATGTCCTGTACAATCTCCCAATGCTAAAAAAATCTTATCATCTACTAATGTTGAGAATATAAAATCTCCTGAGACAATATCTTTAGGCAAATAAATTTCAAAATAATCTGCTAAAAATTTCCTCAAATTAAGATTGCGAGAAAAAATAGCTCTCTGAATATTCTGTGTATAATTAATGCTATCTCTAATTCTCTGGTTTTGATCCTCCAGCATTCTGACATATAACTCAAGTTCCTTCTTTTGCTTGGATATCAATTCATTTTTCTCAGAAATAATTTTATTCAAGATTCTCTGTTTTCTATAGGAATAGACAAGTAAAGCACCTAACACAATCAATGATAAAATAATAACAAAGCTCAACAACAGGATAATATTCTTTCTCTTCTGTTCCCTTCGGAGGACCTGATTTTCCAGATTTGTAATTCTTGATTGTTGCTCTGTAACCTTCAGCACAAGTTCCTTCTTGGAAAGAGAATCATACAGTCTCTGCTGCTCCTTGGTTAGCTCTGCCAACCGCTTTTTGGTCTGTCCAAGCTCTCTCTCTTTTTGATTTAGCAAAAGCTCTTTGGTAAGGGCCTCTAGCTCTGCCACCTTTCTCAAGGCAGCTTCTTTCTCTAGCTCTGCCCTGGTTTTACTTACTTCCTGCTCTGTCAGATAATCATTAAATGTCTTGAAATATTTATAATAATACATTGCGCTATCAGCATTTCCCGCTTTCTGATACGTCTCAGCAAGCATTCCATAGCAGCTACGCATCTGTTTTAAATCGTTCAGCTCCCGGGCTAGGGTCAGGGCTTCACTTAACTTTCGAACCGACTTCTTATACTTGCCCAGCTTGTTCAGAACAACAGACTGGTTGATAAGAGCCGAAATTATCCCTGCTTTCTGGTCCAGTGCACGCCTGACAGACAGTGTATTGTCAAAATATTTATATGCGCTATCATATTGGCCTTTATCAAAATAAATTAATGCCAGGTTGGTGTTGATCTTAGCTCTACCATCATAATTCTGAATTTTCTCATTGAGCTGGATAGATTTATTATAATATTTTATTGCCTGGTCAAAAATATTGTGTCTCCAGAATATCAAAGCTACCTCGTCAAGATGCTTACTAGCCTCTCTATAATCACCTTGCCTGGAATAATATCTGTAAAGGCTATCGTGAAGAAAAATCTTAGCAGAATCAGAATGACTTAGAGGTAAGGGCTGTAATTTATCTTGTGAATAACTAACAAAAAAGAAAAGCACTACAAATCCAAGAAGAAAAAAAAACTTTTTAACCATGACTGAATAACAAATTATACTAAATTTAGACAAATTTAAATTTTGAATAATACTAAACAAATCCGTTTATCAAAAAGTACCCCTTTTTTTACAAACACACACACCGTTAATAATCAACATATAATACAAATTGCGTAAAAAAAATTAATTTTTTCTTGCAGCTTTCAAAGGCATATACTATATTTGCAATCGCAATAGTGAGCGGGTGGGTTCCCGAGCGGTCAAAGGGGCCAGACTGTAAATCTGGTGGCTTCGCCTTCGGAGGTTCGAATCCTCCCCCACCCACCCCCAGGCCGGGCATGTCGCTCGGCCAATTTTTTATATACCCTCCTAACTCCCTCCCTTCTCTAACTCTGCCAATACCTCTGGCAAATCATACAAATCCTTGATACGAAAACGCTCCTGTTGCAAGCTTTCCAGCCCCCTATCCCTTGCCACAAACCAGATACCATTATCCTTTGCCGCCTCTCTGTCTTTGGGAGAATCGCCAATAAAAACAACCTCACGTGGATTATACCCATACTCTTTCAAAATAAATGCTACATGCTCACCCTTCCTACGGGGAGCACCTAAGCCCCGAATAAAAAAGCTCTCCAAACCTAAAATACACAACATCTCTGGTATATCCTCCTCTGGTGCTCCTGAAGAAAGAAATATGTCGTACTTAACACCATACTGCTCAAAAAACTCTCTTGCTCCAGGTACTAGCCCGACATCATTAAGACTATCCATATAAAGACGTGTAAATTCCCTGGACAATTCCTCTATTAGCTCCGCCGTTGGCTCAACACCTACAAAATCCCTAAGATACATCGCTATCCTGGCCTGACGTGGAATGCCTCCTGTATTCTGGTAATGTTCCTTTATCCGCTCCACAACATTACGGCCGTACCGCGAGAAGATTTGACCATAAAACTGGGCATTTTTATCTGTACTCTCCACTATTACACCATTAAAATCAAATATCAAAGATCTGAGCATAACCAGATTTTTATCTTTGTCTAAAATTATTCATAAACACTGCAGCATACAACATATTTAATAATTTTTTTAAAAAATTCTCACTCGTTTTTTGAAAATTAAAAATTTTCCTCATATATTTGGCCTTAACAAAATCCATAAATTAATGCGAACAAATCTATTTATAAATAACACATCTTGGTGGTGGCTTCTGCTACAGTCGGGTTAGCAGGAGGGACCATTTTATTATCTTTTATCTAACTCTAGGAAGCCGCAGGAATTACCCTCCTGCGGCTTTTTTTTTTATACACACAAACTAAAAAACTCACTACCATGACTTACAAAATTTTCTGGGAAAACAGAACAGATTTCCGATGGTGCCAGCTGGAATCATCAAGCTTATCACTACATCCTTTTTTAATTTTTCTTCATAAACCTTTTTACTAAAACTAAAACCTAAAAACACAAAACCATGACTACAAACGCAATAAAAAACATAAACACACAGGTCTTACCACAACCAATAAGATATTTACCTGACCAAAACGGCTTCTTCGGTAATTACGGAGGACAATTCATACCTCCAGAGCTAAAGCCCAAGTTTGATCAGCTAACAGAGCAATTTTACTCCATACTAGACGATGAGGACTTTCTTAGGGAGCTCACAGACTTGCTTGTCAATTATGTAGGACGTCCTTCTCCTCTATACCTGGCCCGTCGTCTATCAGAACACCTAAAAAGCCTTATTTATCTCAAGCGCGAAGACCTCAATCACACTGGAGCACACAAGATTAATAATACTATCGGTCAAATACTCATGGCCCGTCGCATGGGATACAGGGAAATAATTGCAGAAACAGGCGCCGGACAACACGGTGTAGCTACTGCCACAGCCGCAGCACTTATGGGTATGGAATGCAAAATTTTCATGGGGCGCAAAGACTATCAGCGCCAGTTCCTCAATGTCAAAAGAATGGAAATGCTCGGGGCAGAGGTCATTGCCGTTGAGCAGGGAAACGGATCTCTCAAAGATGCTGTTGATGCCGCTCTGGGCTACTTCATCGAAAATCCAAAAGCATATTACCTCATAGGCTCTGTCGTAGGTCCACATCCATACCCTACAATTGTGCGTTTTTTCCAGAGCGTAATTGGCAGTGAGGCGCGTCAGCAAATTCTGATACATGAAAATAGCCTGCCCGACTATGTCTTTGCAGCAATTGGCGGAGGTAGCAATGCTATTGGCATCTTCTCTGCCTTTATCGACGACCAGCAGGTCAGCCTCATTGCAGGCGAGGGTGCAGGCCTGGGTATTGATAACGAGAAAAACGCAGCAACACTCAACCTGGGAGAGGAAATGATCTTTCAGGGTATGAGGACATTAACATTGACAGATACCCAGGGCAACCCACGTCCTTCTTATTCAATAGCCGCAGGCCTTGATTATCCAGGCATCGGTCCAGAACATGCACACCTGAGAGACACAGGACGAGTAAAATATTTGCCAATAACGGATGACCAGGCCACCCAAGCCTTCAAGATCCTGGCACGCCTGGAGGGTATCATACCAGCCATGGAGTCGGCTCATGGCGTGGCAGCGGCCATACAAACATTAAAGGGAAACCCTGGCAAGCTTGCTATAATCAATATCTCTGGCCGCGGGGACAAAGACGTGGAAAGAATAAAATAACACTCAGCCGTGCACAAGCAGGGGCGCCCTTACCCGGTGCCGTCGCAAGCGTGCCCAATGGTACCTTGCGACGCTTATGTTTCCGCCGTTCTTGCCGAATAGTTCCTTGCTGCATGTAGAACGCACCTTGTCATCCATCCCAAGCGTGCCCTTAACCTCGTCGTAGACGTACCCCTACCTTCCGTCGCAAGCATGCCCAATGGTACCTTGCGACGTCTTTCACTGCTAACAAGCCGTATAGGCAACATGCAATGTTAAATAACTTCGTCATCACAATACCCTGAAGTGACAACCGACCACTCGACTCCCATCTCTGGCGTACCCTTATCTTCGTTGAAAGCATGCCCAATGGTACCTTGCGACGCTTATGTTTCCGCCGTTCTTGCCGTATAGTTCCTTGCTGCATGTAGAACGCACCTTGTCATCCATCCCAAGCGTGCCCTTATCTTCGTTGAAAGCATGCTATAGGTTACCTTCCCACTCCTACACTTCCTTCTGCATCCACTGATAAAACCTGACAAGGTAACTGGTTGCCCTCTCATAGGCATCAGGCAATGAATATCCATCTGCGAGATAACATGCAAGGGCAGAGGAGAATGTACAACCTGTACCATGCGAATAACGCGAGAAATCAAGTCTCTTGTGGCTAAAAAACTTCACACCGTGACCTGTAACTATTGCCTCGCGCACAACCGAATCATTAAAATGTCCTCCTTTTACGATTATACTTGTGCCCCAGTCTTTTACTTTTTCCGTTGCTATTTCTACAGCCTGGTCAAAGCCAGAGATTTCCTCACCGCTCATCAGTCCAAGCTCCATGGCATTGGGCGTTATTACTGTTGTCAACGGCAGCAGGCCAGAGACCAGCTCTTTTATTGCATCTTCTGAAAGAAACGGCCTACCGCTAGAGGTAGATATCACAGGGTCCAGCACAACCAGACCAGGCCGAAACTGCTGCAATGCTCTGACCACCATGCGCATGTTGTCTGCACCTGTCAAAGCCCCAATCTTGACCACACGTACAGGGAAAGAGCCCAAGCTCTCGACGATTTGCTCTATGAGCAAATCGTCTGCCACTGGCTCTATCAGCCTTGCCCGTGTAAAATTCTGAACTGTAATACCTGTGATTGCCGAAAGAGGCCAATAACCAAGATCCCATGCCACCTTTATGTCCTGTTGTACGCCTGCGCCGCCGCTATTATCCGAAGCAGCTATAGTGAGAAAGTATTTCATATCTTCTGCTTTGGTTTTATGCAAATGTAATCTTTATACCCAATAAAACATGGTAGGTTGTCTCAAGAAATAGTATAAGACTAATCTGCTGGCATATTTTAGTCCAGAATTCGGGTTATGGAAAAATTCAACACTAGCATGCTGGGTGCGTTCTGCGGGCCAATTACCAGAAGACAATGGTCTAAAGTAAAAAATTTTTCAGCCATGTGCGGAGCACACATTCTAGGTAGGCAGTTTTTTTGACTATTTTTTTAATAAAGAAAAAAACAGCTTTCGCACGAAATGAGGCGAGCGGCGCCTGTAGGCGCCGCTCGCCGTATAAATAGTTCATTCCTGAGCAAAAGATTATTTTTTGAGCAATGGCTCAACGTCCAGGATTTTCTTTATGCTGCTGTCTGTACGCACGGCGCACAGAGGTCCACACATTGTGCAATATTCCTCGTCTGCGCTCTCGGATGCTTCGCGCTTCTGACGTGCATCTTCAGGGAAGAGTGCATGTTTAAACATTTCCTCCCAATTGAGCTCACGACGTGCCTTTGACATAGCGTAATCTCGTTCACGGGCACCGCCTACATTCTTAACAATATCAGCCGAATGTGCAGCTATAACAGAGGCAATGACACCCAGCTTAACATCTTCCTCATCAGGTAAAGTCAGGTGCTCGGCAGGTGTCACGTAACACAGGAAGTCTGCGCCGGCAGAAGCTGCAATAGCGCCACCAATAGCGCTAACAATATGGTCATAGCCTGCTGCCGCATCTGTGGTCAATGGCCCCAGGACATAGAAAGGAGCCTCATTTGTCACGCGTTTCATTAGCTTGACATTCATCTCAATCTGATCCAGTGGTACGTGGCCAGGACCTTCGACCATGACCTGTACACCGCGTTTGCGTGCCTTGTCAACGAGCTCACCCAGCACCAGCAGCTCTGCTATCTGTCCACGGTCTGTAGCATCCATCCATGCTCCAGGGCGGACAGCATCACCCAGGCTGATTGTCACGTCATATTCTTCGCATATATCCAGCACACGGTCAAAGTGCTCATACAGAGGATTTTCGGCATTATTTTCATACATCCATTTCTTCAGAAGCGAGCCTCC
>JALVRO010000334.1 GCA_027031265.1 Bacteroidales bacterium
TAACAATATTTTCTTTGGCAGGCTGCCCGAAAAATCACAAATGCAATTTTAATCAAAGAATTTAATTTTCAAAAATTATAAGCTAAATTTTATTTAAGCTTAATTTTTTACTTACAAAAACGCTGTAAAAACATGAAATCACATTCAACAAGCGCAGTTATGTAAAATTGCGTTAAAGTTTAATTTTTTTTGACGAAAAATGCAACCTTTTTTAAAAAAATTACATTTATTTATATGGTATTTATAATTATTAAAACTTTTAAAATAAACAAAAAAATTAAATTTTTCAACTATGAAGAGACTAAAAATCACCAAACAAATAACAATAAGAGAATCAGAAGCCCTGGAGAGGTATCTATCTGAAATAGCCAAAACCAGGCTTCTAACACCTGAACAAGAAGCAGAGCTTGCTTCACGTGCAAAAAAAGGAGACCGCCAGGCTCTGGAAGAACTCATTAAAGCAAATCTACGATTTGTTGTTTCTGTTGCAAAACAATACCAAAATAAAGGACTCAGCCTGTCGGATCTTATAAGTGAAGGTAATATTGGTCTGATCAAGGCTGCCATGCACTTTGATGAGACACGAGGTTTTAAATTTATTTCTTATGCAGTATGGTGGATACGTCAGTCAATTATGCAGGCACTAGCAGAAAAATCACGCCAGATTCGTTTGCCTGTTAATAAAGTAGGAGCACAAAACAGAGTACGTCAGATAATCAGCGAGTTACAACAGAAGCTTAATAGAGAGCCTACACTGGAAGAGATAGCAGAGGCACTTGAGATTGACGAAAAATTTGTTCGTGAGATACTCGAACAGAGTGAAATTGTACTATCATTGGAAGCACCGATGGGCTCAGATGATTCTGATCTGAAGCTGGTCGATATTCTTTCGAGCAATGATTATAGGGCTGATTCCCGAATCACACAAGAAGAAAACCGTCAGATTATTGAAGAACTGCTAAAGACATTACCTCCGCGTGATGCAGAGATAATAAAAATGTATTTTGGCATTGGCAAAAGCCATAGATACACGCTGGATGAAATTGGCGCATATTTTAACCTTACCCGTGAACGTGTCCGTCAAATAAAAAACAAAGCCATGCAGCAGCTCAAGAAAAATGCAAAACAATTTTTCCAGGAGCAATAAGACCTCTGCTTTTTTATTCTTGCCAAGGCGCCACATCAAGGCGCCTTTTTTATTAATCAAAATTTGCTAGCTTGCTGTAACATAAAAAGGTTAAAAACTTTTGGCAAAAAAATTGCTATACCTTATGGTGTAATAAAATACAAGAACACTTTGCATTTTAATAAATTTTGCTAAATTTGTATTTAAGTAAATTTAATTCCATCATGCAGGAGCAAGCTACTGATTATAAATACATTATAGAAGAGCTTAAAGCAGATGTTTTTGCTATTAGCTATCTGGGAGCAATAGACAGAAACTTATTGGCTCTGATGGCCAAGAACATCGAAGAAAAGACAGCAGAGACCACCCCCACAGCTACAAAGAAAATTTTTAAAGTTTTCATTGAGTTATCACAGAATATAGCTCTTTATTCGGCAGAGCGTGGTATAAGTAGCGATTCCCATAGCTCTGGACAAGGGATAATTATTTTCAAAGAGCTTAATGAATATTTTCTTGTCTTCACAGGCAATATGGCCAGCAAGAGCGATGTGATTGCTTTAACAAAGAAAATAGATAGTATAAATGCCATGTCCCACAAAGAGCTAAGGGATTTTAAACGTAAAATGCGCAATCTCAAGCACACAGACATGGGACGTGGTAATATTGGTCTGATCCAGGTAGCACTGGTATCAGGCAATCCTATTGAATACAAGGTTATACCTCTAGATGAGGAAAAATCATTTGTTATTATTGCTTCAAAAATTAATAAAAATTGATCAATCCTATGGAAAACTTTTATATAGAGGGTTCTAAAGGGATATACTTCATTCCAACAGTAAACTTTAATGCAGATACAGGTGTCTGTGAGCTTTCGGGAGAGTCTTATCTGGAAGAGACTATAAAATTCTATACACCGCTCATTCAGTGGCTGGAGAGATATTTTGAAGAGGTTGGCAAACCCCTCACATTTAATTTTAAACTCACATATTTTAACACCAGTTCATCAAAATGCATTGTTGATATTCTAAATCTCCTTAAAAAATACAAAGACAAAGGCCATGATGTTACAGTAAACTGGTATTACGATGACTCTGTCGAAGATATAGAAGATGAGCTAGAAGAAGTCGAAGACTTTATGCTTGAGACAGGTCTTGAGATAAACCTTATTCCTATGAGCAAGGCCAGGGACAAAGAGTCTAAGGATAATAAGAAAAATCAAGGGGATAAATAATCCTGTCTTTTCATTTTCACGAAATAAGGAGGTCCGCTGGGCCTCCTTATTTCGTCTTACTGTCTGGTCGTAATGTCTTAGTAAAGACCCTCACCTTCGAAGTCTGATATATCCTCATCTCCTTGACTCTGACCACGCTGTTTCTTGTAGTCATTCAGACGAATTTCCAGTGTGGCTGAAATATTTGGTGATAACATTATGAACTCATTAACAGAATATAAAGAAGGCGTATTGACAACAGTTGAGAATCGCATAAGCTTGAAAGGATCCCTAACCGACACAATAAGAGAGGCTTTCCGCTTGAAAAAGTCCTGACGGACAGAGAAACTTGTCATTATAAAAGCCTGGCGTGTACCCTGCAAGGTCACAGACGGTGCACGATAAAAGCCTATTACCTGTAGCCGTGTGCGCGTCGGTAACATAAGCATTGCCATCAGACGTGAATTCCAGGTCACAGTAGAATTATCCACCTGTTTGTTCCCTAATTCGCCAATAACACGGTAATAATATACAGAGCTAGAAGCGTTTAGAATAAACATTCTCATAAGCATCAGATTGGCCGAGAATTCCACACCTCCTGAGAAATTCTTGCCCGCATTTGTCCATGTGTTTATGATTGTGCTATTGTCGCCAACCATCTGTATACGTTCAAAATTATTCTTTGTCTGTCGCCAGAATGATTCCACAGAAAGATATGAACGTTTGAAATATTTAACCACATTAAACTCATAAGAACCTGAAAAAGCCGGTAAAAGTTCTGGATTACCCTGCCGTACTGTGTATTGA
The DNA here is from genome assembly GCA_027031265.1 of Bacteroidales bacterium. Taxonomy (GTDB): domain Bacteria; phylum Bacteroidota; class Bacteroidia; order Bacteroidales; family S143-33; genus S143-33. Next base: position 3,144 of record JALVRO010000334.1, read on the forward strand.
TTTACATAAGTAGGGAATGGATTGAGGAACCAGCCACGCGGGCGTCTGACACGGCGGCTATAGCTTAGCTGCATCTGCATGGACTGGCCAAAACGGTGAGAGATGTGTGCACTCGGGAAAAAGTTTACACGGTTCAGATGAAAGTCTTTGCTGGTTGTAAGCTGTTTAACCAATCGATAGGTATATTCTGTTCTCAGGCCTAACTGGAAATCAAAGAGTCTGGCTATTTTTCCTGTGTATGTGACATAAACTCCCTGGATATTACGTATCATGTTAAAATCATTGCTAAATCCAGGAACCTCCTGCCAATCGCCATTGCCATATTTGTTAAACATCGAATAGCTTGAGCTCATATTATGGTAGCGTCCAACATATCCTGCTTCGAATTTAGGGCCATTGGACAGAGGGTATTCATAATCAACCTGTGCACGCAACCTCAAGCCTGAGCTCTGTTCGCGAGACTCCTGATAAAAGGCCTGGTCTGACAGAGTTTGCCAGTCTTGATCAGTGGTATCGACCTCAGTGCCGTTAACTTTGTCTGGCAAGTAATTACGCACATCTATATATGCCCTTATCTTGTGGCCTTTATCGTTAAACTTGTGCTGATAATCAATATTTCCTTCATACAGCAGTCCCTGTCGTGTGGAGTATCCGTTCTGTACATAGTAATTCTGACTAATCAAAGCGTCATTAACATAGAGTAACTCAGATATGTGTGCACTCGAAGCCATATTAAAGCCACGGTTACCTATCTGGCCTGATATTGTCAGACTATTCTGTTCGTTAAAGTAGTAACCCAATCCTGTTTTTGCACGCCAGCCTCCAAAGCCGAATTGTGTTTGACCGCTCTGGGTATATTCTGTTGTTGTGGAATCTCCCATGATTTTTCTCTGACTATTGATAAGTGCTGGCCTTACCCTCTCGCTATAATCAAAAGAAACAAAGTAATTTACCTTTGGACGGCGTAAATTTAAGATAGCATTGACACCATAAGCATTATAATTATCATAAGAGAGTGTAATCATGCCATTGTAGCCTTTCTGATGCTTTTGTTTTGTGATAATATTCATAATTCCAGCCACACCATCAGGATCATATTTAGCCGAAGGATTGGTTATAATCTCTATACGATCTATTTCGCTAGCTGGGATTTGCTTCAAAGCCTCGCTACCCTCAAGCACAGAGGGTTTTCCATTAATAAAAACAGTAAAGTTGCTGCTTCCGCGCAAGGTTACATTACCCTGAATGTCCACTTCGACCGATGGGATATTTTCGAGTATATCCACAGCTGTACCTCCCACGGAAGAGAGGTTTTGCTTGACATGGATAACCTTTTTGTCGACGCGATATTCCACATCTCTTGCTGTGGCTGCGACGACGACTTGTTCGATGTTCTGCACATCTGTCTTCAGTGTTACACGTCCAATACGGACAAAGCGATTTTTTGCACTAACGCTGATGCCGCGGATAATTTTTTTCTTGAACCCAACAAACTTAATCTCCAGAAAATACGTACCATAAGGCACATTTATCAGAACAAACCTGCCTGTGGAATCTGTCAATATGCCATTGACAATAGAGGAGTCACTCATACGTTTGAGAGTCACTGTAGAATATGGTACTGGTTGTTGTTTTTCGTTGATGACCTGACCAATAATTAGCCCCTTATTAGGCTCTAATTCCGGAGCCATTTGAGCAAAATGAGATTGCCTGTGTCCTGTTCTTTCCTGTGCTATCATCCCCAGATTGCAGGTAATGGTTAATAATATTAAGAATGCTATTTTTCTCATAATAAGCTAGTTTAAAATTTAATTTTTTTAATGCGAGCCTCTTGAATGATTTGAATGATCGAAAATGCGACAGAATTTCTGTTTTTGTTCCTTATTGCAGTGCTTATACCAGTCATTGATAAGCAGAGTGTAGTCCAATGTAAAGCGATAATGAAGGTCAGCAATTTGCCGGGAATATATTTTTATACTGGTGATATCAGGGTTTTGAGAGCATGAAAGGCTATCCAGGAGTCTATGGTAATAACGCAGTGAATCCATCAAAGGCCGGTGCGAGCGTAAAAACTTTTTGCGGCTATCCAGGATATATTTTCTTTGTTCAGGGCTGAGATTCAGCTCCTCCATGATACGGCGAAAGCGGCGGGCATGCCGCTTTCGCCCATCAACCTGTCTTGATTTTGACTTTGGTAGGGCCTGAGGTGGATAAGGTCCAGGAGCAGGAGAAAAATGAGGTTGCCCTGGTCTCTGAAGCTCAACATTATGTTGCATGCGTTTTATGTGGTAGAAAATAGACCCTACTGTAGCTACATTGAGTACAGTAAGAAAAATAACTGCTATAACCAGAATTGTATTTTTTGTTTTTGAATCCATGGCAAAAAGTTTTATTTATCCAGTACAATGTAAACAGATTGATCAAAAGATGTGAAAGCTTCTACCAGGCTGTCGTAGTCTTCGTATAGCTGCTGGTGTGAAACTATTTGATAAGACTGCTCAACATAAGTACGGCCCATAAGCGAACCTATCAAAATGGCAATAGCAATAGCTGCCGCAGCTGCAATGAGTTGTACAGCACTGAGCCACACAGTCCTGGTTTTAGTAGGCTGTGTGTTGTCGATTCGCCCAGAGATAGCCTGCCATATATCAGATGGCGCCTTCATCTGACTTTGTTTGTGTGCATAGTCCAGAGCAAGAGCAAGTTTGTTATATTCCCTACGGCATAAGTCGCATTGCTGCAGATGCTCCTTTATTTGTTGCATCTGGTAGTCTTCCAGCTCACCGTAATAATAAAAGATGAGATTATTTCTGACCTGGTGGCAATTCATCGCATTAGTTTTAAGATTTGTTTTTGTAAGTTTTTCTTGGCCCTATGGATAATAACGTCCACATTACTGACCGATAGCTCCATGACCTCTGCTATTTCCTTTGAAGACATTTTCTGGTATTTGCTCAGCACAAAAGCGATTCTTTGTTTTCTGGGTAAAGAATTTATTGCTCTGCGCAAAATCCCAGCCAATTCTTTGTTTTCCAGAGCTTTGTGAGGATCCCTGGTCTGGTCTGGTATCTGTATTTCTATCATTCCATCATTACTCTGACGCACAAACTGTCCAATATCCTGAACGTGCGCAGTTTTTTTATTATCACGCACCTTATTAAGTGAATGATTAACCGTAACTTTATAAAGCCATGTACCTAGCCGTGCTCTACCCTCCTGCCACGAATCAATATTTTGCCAGAGCTTGACGAACACATCCTGTACAATATCTTCTGCCAAGAACGCATCATGCACAAAGCCCATGGCCAGACGAAATAGCTTATCCTTATATTGATTAACGAAATGCTGAAAAACCTTTTTGTCCCTGGCCTTTAGCCTTTGAATCAGTATTTCCTCGCTAATATATTCCACGCGCCATTAAAACTTATTCATTTGTTTGAACACTAAAAACTGTCAATCCTTACACTCATATAAAAAATTTTTTCTACCTCTGCAAGATGCCTGGTGTATGCTTGCAGCTATAATAAAGAAATTTCAAAGACGGATTTTTTTAAATACGATTAGCACACTTGCGAAGAAAGGGATTTGAAGACCAAACAAACTTACCGCGACAAAAGACCGTTAAACGGCTGTAAGTTTCTTCATTCGTTTTTCTAGCGCTACAAGGTGCCTTATGCACGCTTGCAGCCAAAAGGGGGATTTAGAATGTACACTTTTATCCCATAATGAGCTTGTCGGCGTGGAGAGTACGGTCTATAGCTTTTATGCTATCGAAACGGCGTCCACCTACCTGAAAAGTATATTCTTTTTGCTTATTAGCCTTGGAATAATCAAGCATTAGACCACAAGCTGTACGGATGAGCTCATCGTCGGCCCTGGCATCGAGGATACCTATAGGACCTAACACACCTTCGGGTAGCTCTATTTTCATAAATCTACCCAGGGGATCTTCATATTTTTCAAACTGCCTGGTCTCCTTCTCGTTACGCGAAATAACCAGCAATTTATCATCAAACCAAAAATGGCGTCCATGCCTGAGCAGGTAAAAATCGCCCACCAAGTACCGGTAATGCTGGGAGAAGCGTTTGAGTCGCCCGGCAAAACCAGAGACAGTAAGCAGGCAGCCGCCGGCTGGAGTTTTATAGTCTTTAACTCCAAGCTTTTCGATGAGCTCTAATTGCTGGCGACGCTGTTTACCACGGATATTAAGTAATTTCTGCGGATCAATCACACCGAGCTTCTCAGGCACTGTCTGGGGGAAATATGAAATAGAAAGGGGACGCACGAGGTAATCGGTTATTTCTCCCAGATCCCGGTTCATGCGGTCAATGTTATGGCGAGTCTGGCTCTTTCCTCTCTGGTCCAGCACCTCGCCAGTAGCCAGGAAGAAATTACCTTTTCCAAAGCGTTCCAGTCCCCATTCCCAGGCCTGTTCTATCATGAATTTATGACAATCAAGGCAAGGATTAAAGAAACGTCCATAACCATATTTAGGAGTAAAAAGCACTTTTTCGATGTACTGCTGTTGTCTCATAAGAAGAATTAATTTAGCTCCTACTTGCTCCTCTGCTATATATTTCAAATGGTCATAATCGGCATTTACAAAACCTGTCTCTACATAAATAGCAAAAGTATCGAGTCCATGATCCTTGAGTAGTTTAAGTGCTATTGTGGAGTCCAGACCTCCGCTGAATAATACCAGTGCTTTCATGCTTTATTGATTTGTTGTTTTAGAAAAAAAAGAAAAATTAACATGTCCATAATGCTTATGACGGAAAAAATTAGGATGCCGTGAAAAATCAATCTCCCGGGGATGTTCGAGGATAAAAATAGAATCATCGGGCAATAAAGGATTTGCCATGGCCAGGTCTGGCAAAGAAGCTATACTCTCCAGATCAAAGGGTGGGTCAGCGAAAATGATGTCATAATCAAGAGTTCTTTCGCGCAAAAAAGAGAAAGCATCATCCCGTATGACATTAAAGACAATCTCATCGTCACTAAAATGGCTTTTTATCTGCGAGCGGATAAAATTCACATAACGTGGATTTTTCTCGACAATAGTAATAAGTGGCACACCCCGTGATGCGAATTCATAGCTTATACAACCACTACCAGCGAACAGATCCAGCACCTTGATCTGATCAAAGTAATACCAGTTGTCCAGAATACTAAAAAGCCCTTCCTTAGCAAAATCTGTCGTGGGTCTATCGTGAAAATATTTTGGCAAACGAATAACCCTTCCTTTGTATTTACCCGATATGATTCTCATAGCTGTGAATAAGTTTTGCAAAATTATTATTTTTCAGTAAAAATTTACCAATGTATGTTTTTTGTATTTTCTTAAAAATTCCTTTTTTCGCAAAATATTTAATACTTTTATCTTTGTGAATTATAAAAAATTTATCCCCCTAAAAAATGGAAACACAAGAAAACAAGAAAACGCTCTCGCCCATCCAGCGAGTTATTCATGCCCGCTATGGCAATAATATAAAAAAACTAGTGGAATATTCTAAGACTATAAAAGACCGCAACAAACGCAACCAGGCGGTCAGACAGATAATAGAGGCTATGAAGATAATCAACAAGGATATTCAGCACATGGAGGATTACGAGCGCGTCTTATGGAACCATCTGGCTATACTGGCTGATTATGAATTAGATATCGACTATCCATATCCTATTATTCCACTAGAGGACTTTGACCGCAAGCCAGAGAAGATTGATTATCCAGATCAGAACATCCGGTTCCGCCACTATGGAAAGATTATCGAACAAATGATACAAAAGGCTATAGAAGAACAAAATCCCCAGGTCAAGGAAGAGATGGTCCGCAGAATACTTATCCAGATGAAAAAAGCATATCTGTTCCATGCACATGCGGGTAATTATGTCAAAGATGATGTCATTATCCGTGATTTTGAGCGGCTAAGCAGAGGTCAATTAAAAGTACCACAGAATTTTTCATTTCCCCATTCGCGTGATATACTGGAAAGATTCTCAGGAGTACCTGAAGCTGAATATGAGAAACGTATAATGGGCAAAAGCAATAATCAACGAAAAAACAAGTAACCTGTGATCAAGAAGCTACACGTCTTAGTTCTCAAGTCCTTTATACCTCCTTTTATTGCCACATTTATTGTAGCTATTTTTGTGCTTATTTTGCAGTTTCTCTGGCTATACGTTGATGAGCTGGTAGGCAAAGGTCTGGAGGCATGGGTTATTGTCAAATTGCTTTTCTATGCTTCTATACAGGTAGTGCCTTTGGCAATGCCAATATCTGTGATGCTCTCGTCCATGATGACTTTTGGTAATATGGGCGAAAATTATGAGCTCACAGCCATAAAATCAGCAGGTATTTCTATTCTCAAGGTTTTCCGTCCATTAATAGTGCTCAGTGCATTGCTGGGACTATTAAATTTTTATTTTGCCGACACCATTGTGCCAGCCGCCAACCTCAAGCTACAGACGTTGCTGTTTGATATACGCCAGCGTCATCCTGCCCTAAACTTTCAGCCAGGGATATTCAACTATGACATAGAGGGTTATGTAATCCGTATAAGCAAGAAGAATCCACACAATGACTTGATGTACAACTTTTTGATTTACGACCACAAGAATGCTTTTGCCAACAATCGGCTGATAACAGCTGATTCTGGCACATTGCGTGTGACCGAAGATTTTAAATACCTGATAGCTGATCTTTACCATGGTCGCCAGTATGAAGAGATGCGCGAAGAGGAGACAGACTTTAGCAAAAGAAAATTTCCACACCGTGAAGATAAATTTTCCCATTACCGTGTGGTTATCAAGCTAGAAGGCTTCCAGATGAAAGAGACAGATGAGCGGCTGTTCAAGTCCAATTACCAGATGCTCTCTGCCCGTAGGCTTAGACACAAGATTGATTCGTTGAAGAAGGCCTATGACAGACGCAAGAAATTTTACGAAGATATTCTGCTCAACAATTACATGTTTGTCAAAGGCTTGAAGCTGTATAGCCGCCGGGACACTTTTGATTATTACGATGCCCTGAAAATATGGTACCAGATACCTGCAAAAAAACTCCCCATTGTTGCGAACACAGATAGCCTGTACAACCACATGGATGTAAGTTCGAAACAGGAAGTAATAACCAGGGCATTGAATTTTGCCAACCGTATTGTTTCGCAGCTAAAGATGGCCAAGATAGACCTGAAGAGCAAGCAGGTATGGATAGCCAAGCACGAAATTGCTTATTATCGAAAATTTACTTTCTCTGTGGCTTGTTTTATATTTTTCTTTATAGGAGCGCCCCTGGGATCTATTATCCGCAAAGGTGGCTTTGGTTTCCCTGCCATTGCTTCTGTACTGATTTTCCTATTGTATTATGTGATTTCAATTTCTGGAGAAAACCTGATACTTCAGGGAGGTCTCAAGCCTGAAATAGGAATGTGGATTTCGACTATTGTTTTTATCCCAATAAGTGCTTATCTTGTCTATAAGGTTGCCACAGATAAAGTTATAACAAACTTTGACTACTATCTATCTATGGTTGTGGATTTTATAAAAAGAATCTTCTCTTTCTCAAAGAAAAAGATTAAAAATTTGACTAAATGAATATCCTGATTTTAACATACCAAGACTCTGATTTCCAGGTTTTTAAAAAGCACACTTTACCAGAAGTTAATGGTTTAATAAATAGCAAACACATAAATATCACCCTGGTATTGGTTAATAACACCGAAGACAAACTCTCTATTCACGAAAAACTTGACTCACGAATAGAATTACGACAGGTCTTTTTACCTACCAGAAAAAGGAATCTATCCACACTGGAATGGTTTCTGGATCCTGGTAATAAATCACACCTTATCAACAACTTAGAAGAAATAATCATAGAAAAGACCTTTGATATTATCCAGCTCGACAGTATAATCTTTGCCATGTTCACACAAAATATAATTGCTTTGTCCCGCAAATCTATTCTTGTCTACCGTCAATACTTTGACGAAATAGAAGCTGTACAAAACCTCTCTCAGAATTACAAGATTGCTGTTTTCAAGAACCTGGCCATTAACAAACTTTCTAACCGCATCAAGTCAATACTGGAATTCAACCACGAAAAATTCGACAGTATCATAACATCATCACCTCACTATATCAAGCAATACAACTATACAACCAACTACTTCATCCTTCCGGAGTCCCTTCCTCCAAAGCCAGAGCAGCCAGACCAAACAAAATTTACCTTTAATCTATTCCTTGTAGCTCCGCTATATTTGATAGAAATTCAACATGGGATACTATGGTTTCTCAATGAAGTCTGGCCCAGGGTACTCAAAGAGATTCCAAACCTTCAGTTACACCTGTCAGGGGAGAGCGAAGATTGGTTCACAAAAATAATCAAGCAAAAACCTAATGTGCATTATCAACCTGTTGTGAATGATATGAATGAGTACCTCAAAGACAAGACTATACTCCTTCTCCCTTACGATAAAACAATAGGCATATTGCCAGAATTTTTACAGGCCATTTTTAATGGCAAAATTATAATAGCACACACAGATGCAGTTCATGGATGGGAACTGACAGCAATGATCAATTTCATGCCAGTTCGTAATTCACAGCAATTTATTGAATCAATTTTACATATTTACCAAAAAAATGAAATTCAGCAGTATTTTTCTAAGCAAATACTTAATTTTGCCGCCGAGAAAATAAACGAGGACTATTTGTCAAAAATTTTAGCAAACTTTTACCGCAAATTAGTCCAAAAGCACTATCAAGATGAAGAACAATCCCAAAATCCAATTTAACACTATTGCTGAAGCAATCAAAGCTATACAAAATGGAGAGATCATTATTGTCGTAGATGACGAGAACCGCGAAAATGAAGGCGATTTTATAACTGCTGCAGAGCTAATCACTCCTGATAAAGTCAATTTCATGGCCAAATACGGACGAGGATTGATATGTGTTGCCCTTCCTGAGGACAGATGTGACGAGCTGGATCTAGACCTGATGGTAGGCCGTAATACTTCCCTTCACGGGACAAATTTCACTGTTTCTGTAGATCTCAAAGGAAATGGAGTAACCACTGGTATCTCTGCCTTTGACCGGGCCAAGACCATAAAAGCATTAGTTGATCCCAGGACAAAAGCCGACGACCTGGCCCGTCCAGGTCATGTCTTTCCACTCAAGGCACATTCTGAGGGTGTGCTACGCCGTGCAGGACACACAGAAGCAGCTGTGGATCTTACACGTCTGGCAGGACTCATACCAGGAGGAGCACTGGTAGAGATAATGAATGATGACGGATCTATGGCTCGCGTCCCACAGCTCATGGAAGTTGCACGCCGTTTTAACCTGAAAATCATTACAATAAAAGACCTTATAGCCTTTCGTCTGGAGAATGAGAGCCTTATCGAGATTGGCGAAAAAATCTTTCTGCCAACAAAATACGGTAATTTCCACCTCATACCATTCCGCGAGAAACGCACTGGGCTGGAACATATCGCCCTGATCAAGGGTGAATGGGACGAAGACGAACCTATACTCGTGCGAGTGCATTCATCGTGTGTTACTGGAGATATACTCGGATCTATGCGTTGTGATTGTGGTGACCAGCTGCACGAAGCTATGCGAATGATAGAAAGAGCCGGCAAAGGCGTGCTTGTATATCTACTGCAGGAAGGCCGTGGCATTGGCCTGTTTAACAAAATCAAAGCATACAAGTTGCAAGAGCAAGGTCTGGATACTGTGGAAGCAAACCTGAAGCTGGGCTTTGCTGATGATGAGCGTGATTATGGTATTGGAGCACAGATCCTTCGCTCTCTTGGTGTTAAGAAAATGCGCCTGATGACCAACAACCCACGCAAAATAGTAGCTCTGGAAGGTTATGGCCTGGAAATAGTTGAGACAGTGGCTATCGAAGTGGCTCCTAATAAGTACAATAAGTTTTACCTGAAGACCAAGAAAGTCAAGATGGGTCACAACCTGAAGCGCTTTGATTACGAAGGTGGTTATTTCTGTAGTAGGGATTAAACTTTTGTTGCCATGCTTCCATTGCTCAGAACAGTCGTCGAAATACCAGAATTTGAAAATAAGATTACCTATAGCTCGAGACTCGTCTTTATGGGTTCGTGCTTTAGTGAAGAGATAGGCCACAAGCTGGAGCACTATTTATTTGATATTGATCTGAATCCCTTTGGTATTCTTTATAATCCTGCATCTGTGGCTCAGAGTCTCGGAATATTGCTTGACAAACGGCTCTTTGACCAGAAAGATATATTCCAGCGTGGACAATTGTGGCTTAGTTTTTATCATCATAGCCGCTTCTCCTCTACTTCGCCTGACGAGCTTGTGAATATGATTAACCAGAGGATAGAGGAATCCCATCAGCAGCTACGAAAGGCCAATTTTCTGTTTATCACCTTTGGCACAGTGTGGGTATACATGCTTAATGAGACAGGGCAGGTGGTGTCCAACTGTCATAAATTACCACAAAAGCTATTTACACGCAGGATGCTCCCTGTGGATGAAATTGTGGAAATGTATTCGGATCTTTTGCAGCGAATTTTTGAATTTAACCCAGACCTGGAAATTGTCTTTACTATAAGTCCTGTGCGCCACTGGAAAGATGGTGCTGTGGGCAATCAATACAGCAAAGCAACGTTAATAGTAGCAGTGCAGCAACTTGTGGAAAAATTTTCCCAGGTTAAATATTTTCCATCTTACGAGATTGTAATGGATGAGCTTCGTGATTACCGGTTTTATGCTGATGACATGTTGCATATCGGTTCACAGGGTGTGGAATATATCTGGCTAAGATTTAGCCAGGCATTTTTCGACAAGACAACAGAAAAAGCTATAACAGAAGTAGATAGGATACTTAAAGCTATGCAGCACCGGCCTCAAAACAAAGACACTGATGAGTACCGTAAATTTCTATCATCTACAATTGAACGTATCATGATTCTGCGCAAATATCATCCTTATATTAAAATCGACCATGTGCTCCAATATTTTCTAAACGAGCAAAAAAAGTATGGTTATGCAGATTGACATGGGAAAAATAAAAGCAATTATCTTTGATCTTGGTAATGTTCTTATACCGCTTGAATGGCACCTAACAGAAGAATGTTTTGAGCAGCATGGTGCTATTTTTACATTAGAAAATGAGCTGACCTTAATGGACCTGATACACGATTTTGATGCAGGTAGAATAGAAATGCAGACTTTTCGCAAAAAATTTTCCAAAACCTTAGGAGTTTCGGTCAATGACTGGGAATTTGATAAATGTTGGTGCAGCTTTGTAACAGGATTACCCCAAGAAAATATGCAATTAGTTAGAGAACTGTCCAGGTTTTACGATGTTTACGTCTTGTCCAATCTAAATCCCATCCATTATGCGCATATAAAAAGTTTTAAGACCTGGGATGAGAGTGTATTCAAAAAAGTTTTTCTCTCATACAAACTCAAGACTAAAAAACCAGAACCGGAAATTTTTGAAAAAGTCCTGGCAGAAATGCCATACAATCCAGAAGAAATTATTTTCTTTGACGACAAGAAGGAAAATATTGAGGCAGCACAAGAGTTTGGTATTAATGCGGTGCAGGTCCAGAAGGATATTAAAGATATTGTCAGTCAAGAGGTTAAAGCCTTAACTAATTAAGATAAAACAATTTACCATGGCCAGAGAAAAGAAATTTGACATAAACAATCTGACACAGAAAGAGGAAGAATCAAAATTTATTCGCACAATCAAGCAGGCGTTTAGCTTTATCATGACAGTTTTTTTTATGACAATCATCCTCTACATCATAGCTGCCAGCTTTATAAAAACACCACAACAGCGTCTGCTTGAATATGAGACAGCAACCCTAAAAAAGGAATACGAAAGGCAATACAAACAGTATAAGCAACTGGAAAAAATGGTCGAAGACCTGGAGCAGAAAGACCGTGATATTTACCAGGTTATCTTTGAATCAGAGGCTCCCATTGAGAAGCCTTTGACCAATTTTGACACACTGGAAAAGCTCAAGGTCAAAAAAATTATACGCTGGAACAGGCGTGACCTGCAGACAGAGCTCAGTAAATGGCCCCCGCTGGAAAAAGAATATAAAAACCTGGTAGCTTTCGTCAATAAGCACAACGATAGCCTGCGCAGCGTGCCTGGCATCCAACCTGTGCCTAATAACATGCTCCAGTTCGTGGTCTATGGCTATGGCCGTAAGATTGACCCTGTTTACAAGACTCCTTCTTTTCACCACGGAATTGACTTTGCAGCACCAGGTGGTACACCTGTTTTTGCCACAGCAGATGGACGTGTGATTGAGGCTAATCAAAAAATCCGTGGTCTGGGACTACATGTAAAAATCAATCATGGTAATGGTTTTGTGACATTGTATGCACACTTGAGTGACCTGGCTGTCAGGAGTGGACAAAAAGTCAAAATGGGCGATGTAATTGGCTATGTAGGAAATACAGGCAAAGCTCTCTTGCCACACCTACATTATGAAATTACGTACAAAGGCCATTCGCTCAATCCGATTTATTTCTTCTTTGCAGAGCTATCTCCAGAGAAATATTACAAGCTAAAGCTATCGGCCGAACGGAGCGGTATCAGCCTTGACTAAAACACACCTGCAATGAAAACCCTGTCCATTATTACTGTTGTGCTCAATGATGTCGAACACATCGAAGACACAATACTTTCAGTCATTAACCAGGACTTTGACTCTATAGAATACATTGTCATAGACGGTCAGTCCACAGATGGTACACTGGATATTCTGTATAAATACTCTACACACATAGACCAGCTTGTCAGCGAAAAAGATAATGGACTATACGACGCAATGAACAAAGGACTGGGACTGGCTTCTGGCAAATATGTACTTTTTCTCAACTCAGGCGACCAATTATTTGATAATCAAACAATAAGTAAAATCTTTGCATCACATCCAGACGCAGATGTATATTACGGTGATGCCCAGATTATTGCTCCAGATGGCACAGTCAGAGGCCTTAGACGCCTTCGCCCCCCAGAGCATCTCAGCTGGAAATCACTGCGTAAAGGTATGCTTGTCTCACACCAGGCTTTTGTGGCCCGGCGTGAGCTGTGTCCTGAGTTTGACCTGGGATACAGGTTTTCGGCAGATTATGACTGGATGATAAAAGTGCTACGGCGTGCCATGACAATCATTAACACTGGCCTGGTGATTGTCAAATACCTGGACGAGGGACTGACCAAGAAAAACCTTACCCGTAGCCTCAAGGAGCGTTTCAGGATAATGAGCAAGAATTATGGCTTTGTTCCGACTGTGATTCGTCATATAGGCTTTGCTGCCAGACTGGGCTATTTTTATACTAAAAACCGTTGGTTCTGACGCGGGTGATGGTTGCCTGGATGCCTTCGCATGTCCCCGAATATCATTGCAGGGTGCTAAAATAGTCTATAATCCATTTCCATTGCAAGGTGCCTACGGCACGCTTGCAATGGAGAAATAATCAAGGATATTTGACTTTTCTATAAGCAACAACACGCCAGTAATACGGTGCCTGATCCTGGTAGTAGACAAAGATGAGATAATCATTCGTTGTCTGGTAGAAACTGCCTTCCAGTTCGTCATAAATGAGCTGTCCATCTCTTACCACCACATAGTGATAATCATATACCCCTTGCTTGAGCAGTATCTGGCCTACATAAGCCTGGGCCTTTGCATCATAATGAAGCTTAAAATCAGGTCGTATTTTCCAGTTAGTAAGCCCTCCAAAAACATACACATCACCGCCATGAGCGAGAGGATGGCTGGTCCACAGGGCAAAATGAACCTTCAGATAATCGGCCTGTGACCATGAGTCATCTACATTAGCAGCCCGGATAAGATAATTACCATTAGCATCACGGTATGAAGCATAAGCTCCATGCACGTTATCCGGCAGGAGAAAACTGTGGTAAAGCCCCTGGCGAAATTCTGATTTAAAAACTTTTCCTGAGTAAAACTTAAAATCAACAGTACTAAAAGTACGAAACTCATTCCCTGCAGGGAATACATTGATATCGTCATAGTCATAAATCATCCTTCCACCCTGGAAAAACTTGGGTTCAAACAGAAATGCCACCCTATCTGGACGGAAATTCTGATAAATAGCCAGGCGCATGTTATTATATGGATCATCAAAGTTATGCCCTGTAATATCAAAGCTAACATCGACCTCCTGGTGTGTCAGCCTCAAGGCAGAATTTGTAGCTGGCTTGACCCGAGCCTCTATAGGCATCCCGTTCTCCACAACCATAAAGCGTTTCTGCAACAAGATGCTATCCGGATTAGAAGCTAAAGCAATACGTACCAGATAATTACCAGAGACAAGAAATTTCACATACTCATTTGGGAAAGTCAATGAATAATTAAAATACAAAACATTTGTGTTAAAAGATTGGCGGTAATCCCACAGCCTATTCTGATAATACCCATCGAGGAAATCTTGCTCATAGAGGTCTTCCTCTGACCAGTCCCAGGAACAATGGACAAAAGAGTATTCCAGATTCTGAGGATTCTGCCCAACTATATCAAATCTAAGGGTTAGAGTCTGGTCTCCATTAAGACTAATGACAGGATAAGACAACTGAGATCCTGTCCGAAAAAGTTTAACACTACGCATATAAGGAGAATAAATTGTATCGGCAAAATCCTGTGACCTAATAATCAAAAAACATTGCAAGGCGTATAATAAAAGTACAAGTTTTCTCATTTTTTTAATAATTTTGGAATAGCTAAAAATACAACGGAAAAAGATATGAAAAAAATAGCATATTTCATTTTTGCAATAATTTTTGTGGCAGGCTGTAAGCCCAAAGAACTGGTTCCTCCACAGCTGGAGATAAGCCCGGATGATTCCGTTATCGAGTGTTCGAATGTAAAACCAGCTGTTTTACACATAACAGCCACAGGACAGGAAGACCTGATTTCATTTAAGATTGAGACCAATCCTGTGATGTATCGTTTTGACACAACTTTTCCAGCTTTTACACACAGGTATATTGATTCTTTTGTTATAAAAATACCAGAAGGTATTGAGCTACCGAGTGATAGCATTATCATAGCAAGTTTCACAGTAGCAGATCCTTACAACTCCACAACCATAGTCAAATATTTACAAGTTGTAGATGCATATCCTGATCTTATCCAGGACACAATTAAACTTTACACACCAAAGCTTGGTAAAAGTTTCTTTGACCTGGTAACGCACCAACTGCTGGATACTACAGCAGAGCCAGGTAGCTTTGATATAGCTTTTGTAGTTAGCAAAGATGGAGGATATACCCTCACCTCGCCAAACGCACCATGGCTAGCTAGCACCTTGCAGGACCAGGGTATTAATTACAATGCCGAACAACAAAGAATAACAAAAATTGCAAGATCACTTGTTGATTATGATGCCATGGATGATCGCTATATTTATTACATGACAGTTACAGAGCGCTATCTATTCAACACACCTAGCTATGGCATTGGCGTTGAGGCTCTGGCTCTGAGTAATACTCTGATTTTCGAAGCACAAGACGGCAGAAAAGGAGCTATTAAAGTAGTGGGCATTCAGCCTGCTGATAGCGCTATTATACTTGGAATAAAATATCAATGGCGACCAGCTAAATGAGCAAAAGACAGCGAATCACTGTATTTATCTGGCTTGCAATAGTAGCTTTGTTTTGGTTATGGGTTGTTTACAAAGACGAAGAACTGGGTATTGAAAAAATTGCAGAATTTCTCAGCCGTTTCCAGAATTTCATAATTATAGCATACCTAATTTTTGGTTCACTCCGGGCTTTTACCCTCATACCCAATATGACTGTGGTGATTGTGGGTACTCTTATAATCCACAATCCATGGATACTGCTAATAACTTCTCTTATAGGCCTGCTGGTTTCCTCGTCTTTGATCTACTTTTTTGGAGAAGACACTGGTCTGGACAAAGTGCTTTTGAAAAAATATCCTGATAGGGTCGAAAAAATCAAACAGGGCATTGACCGATACGGTGCTCCAATTATATTTTTCTGGGGACTGCTTCCTGTAGTTCCCTCAGACTTATTGTCCTTTGTGCTGGGAATAATCAGGTTTAATTACTGGAAATTCGTAATTTATTATACTCTTTCACACATTATAACATACTCTGCAATAATATTTCTGGGTAAAGACCTGTGGGCATGGCTGTTGCCGGGAATATACGGCTAAGACTCTTAACTGTCAAGAATCCTGGACACAATCAAAACCTGTAATTAATTCCTAAGACGAATTTTTTAACAACTAAGACCAACATAAAGACTGGTAATAGACATAATTCCCAAACTAATGTGTTAAGATAAGATTATAGATGCCATGGCCTTGGATTTTTAAACTTAAATTCTAAATCCCAAAAAGCTAATATCATCGATTTGTTTGTTGTTGCCCATCCACTGGATAAAGATGTCTTCAAGTATATTTTTTTGCTCTGCCATTGGCAAATTAGCAATTCTAGCTAAAATTTTTTCAATATTTTTTCTTCCAAGTTTTGTATTGAAATTTCCGCCAAACTGGTCAATAAAACCATCTGAGAAAATGTAAAATACATCACCGGGGTTCAAGTCTATCTGTATATCATTAAAATATTTGTAAGTTGCATAATATCCTATTGGATAACGGTCTGCTTTGTATTTTTCAATTTGTCCATTAGCAAATTTATAAAGCGAAATTCCAGCCCCGGAAAATAGAAGCTCTTGTTTTTCTGGGTAATACATTATCAAAGCTACATCAAAACCGTCTTTACTTGTGGTCTGTCCCTGTTTTAGCAAATTTATAATTAGGTCGCGCGAATAGCTGAGCTTTTCTCCGGGAGTTTTGAGTTTTTTGTTGTGCAGAGCTCTATCAATAACTGATATAGCCATCATTGACATTAAAGCTCCGGGAATGCCGTGTCCCGTCGCATCTCCAAAAGCTATGGCCAGGAAATCATTGATATTTTCTATGAAAATAAAGTCACCGCCGACTTCCTCCTTAGGTTTATAAATGTAAAAGTACTCTTTGAAGAAATCTTTTAGAATATTGATACGGGGAAAAATAATTGCTTCTTGAATCGTTTTAGCATAATTCAGGCTTGAACGTATGTCCTTTAATGCATTAGCCAAGAGTGTTTTTTTCTCGTTTAGATCTTCGTTAAGGGTTTGAAGTTCTGCATTGGCTTGCTTTATCTCTTCTTCAGACGCTACTAGTTCCTGGTTGATTTCCTGGAGTTTATTATTTTGTTCTTTCACTTTTTCTTTGCTATAAAACAATTCTTTTTTTACATAAAAAACAACTGATGTAATCAAAAGGAACGTGCCAATAGTCGCAATTCTACGCATTTGCGGCCTATCTAAATTTTGTGTAAGACCAGGTAAATTAATTTTTGCATTTACTTTATCAAAAGTCAAAAGTAAAAATAGAACAACCAATAATGATAAGATTATGTATTTCCAATCTTTGTAATCAAAGACCATAAAAGGCAGTACTGAGCTACCTATTATCCACATTTTGGGTGCAAAACCAAATGTCCCCTCGTTTATTAAAATAAGTGCTCCAAGGATATAAATAATTAGAGGGAAAGCTA
Organism: Bacteroidales bacterium; assembly: GCA_027031265.1. Taxonomy (GTDB): domain Bacteria; phylum Bacteroidota; class Bacteroidia; order Bacteroidales; family S143-33; genus S143-33. The sequence goes on from JALVRO010000334.1 coordinate 20,748, forward strand.
ATGCTATAACCAGACGCCCAAATTTATGCCAGCCAATATAAATGAAGAATAAGCCCACCAAAGGCACAAGCATAGCAGATGAGCGTATTAATGCAACTCTAACATCATTTAGATTTATTATAATAAAAGGTAAAGTAAAGAGTATTATCAAGATTGCTATAAAGTTGGCTATTTTGATATGAATTTTCAAATCTTCGTCAAAACCTTCTTTTATGCCATTGTTTATTATTGCAAGCCAAACTTTTTTCAGTGACATTGTTATTTTTTTAGAAAGCTTCAAAGATAAAAATTATATTTACTATTTCAAAATTTATCGAAAAAATTATGCCATCTTTCACCCTACCTATCACCGATTAGTAGTTAAATTTAGTCTAAATTATACAAAAAGACTGTGGTTGAGTATCTGCACCGTGTCATTGTTTTAATTGTTTTTATTCAAACAATCCAGAAAAATTTGTCATTAATATTGATTAAAAACATTTTTCAGATATTCAGCTAAGTTTTCTTTGGTGGTCTCAAAAGTCTGACTCAAAGGCTTGTTCAACTCAATTTTCTTTTCAAAAATTTCATGGTCAATTATTGGCAACTGCACAGAACGGATAACAATCTCATGGCCGGAGAATTCGTCTTTGACCTCAAATTTCCGTGCTTGTAGCTCTTCATTGACTACAGTATCAGGGTAAAACAAAAAGATCACTCCTCCTGCCCCTCGTCTATACGCAGGGATAGGCCAATGCGTTTACGTTCCAGGTCAATGGAGATGACTTTTACCCTCACATGTTGGTGTACGTGCACGATCTGATTGGGATCGCTCACGTAGCGGTCTGCCATCTCAGATATATGCACAAGTCCATTCTCTTTTATGCCAATGTCCACGAATGCGCCGAACCGGGTCACGTTCTTCACCACACCGGGCAGAATCATGCCAACCTTCAGGTCTTCAATGGATTTAATATTCTCATCAAATTCCAGCACCTTGAACTCGGCGCGAGGGTCACGGCCTGGCTTGGCAAGCTCCTGCATAATATCTTTGAGTGTCTCTGGTCCTGCCTGCTCGCCCACATACCGGTAAATATCAATTTTTTCCTGCAGCCTTTTGTCTGCGATGAGCTGCTCGACTGTCACACCCAGATCCTGGGCCATACGCTCTACTATGTGATAGCTTTCCGGGTGTACTGCAGTGCGGTCCAGAGGATTAGGCGCATCAGGAATACGCAGAAAGCCTGCCGATTGCTCAAAAGCTTTGTCGCCCATGAGCTTGACCTTTCGCAGCTGCTCACGGCTCTGGAAAGGTCCATTCTCCTGGCGATAGCGCACGATATTCTCTGCCAGAGTCTTGCCAATACCAGAAACATACATTAGCAGGTATTTTGAAGCCGTGTTCACATCCACGCCCACACGGTTGACCACATATTCCACGGTACGGTCCAGGGCTTCCTTTAGCCGGGTTTGATTGACATCATGCTGGTACTGCCCCACACCCAGAGACTTTGGGTCTATCTTAACAAGCTCTGCCAGAGGGTCAATTAACCGCCGGCCTATTGACACGGCGCCGCGCACAGTGACGTCATAGTCAGGAAATTCCTCTCGCGCCACTGGCGAGGCAGAATAAATCGAAGCCCCGCTCTCGTCCACAATGTATATT
>JALVRO010000335.1 GCA_027031265.1 Bacteroidales bacterium
ATTAAAAGCCTGGCCAAATAAAGCATAATGAAAAACTAAAAGGTATATTGCTAATAAAACTTTTTTCATGGTTCATAAAGTTTTATTTTTGACATAAACACACATTAAAGCCCAATAAAAATGATACGTAAAATTCTCACCTTTGGTTTAGTCCTGTTAATTAATATTTCTATCTATGCTAAAACAGGCTATTATAGACTAATTGCAAAAAATGATCCAGCACATTCTTATACCATTGGCTGGATACAACTGTCTGGAAATCACGCCGTGCTAAAATACGACACACAAGAAAATTTTTCTAAAACAGGGGAGTTAAAAAATTCTATTAAAAAAATAAGAATTATTAAATACAAAGGCCTAAAAAATGCGTTTGTTTCCATCACAGGACTAAAACCCGACACAAAATACGTAATACAGATAATTGATTCTGATAGCCAAAGTCCAATCATGTGGTTTCATACCCTGCCTGTAGGCGACAATATCCACCTGTCCATAATAGCTGGGGGTGACTCCCGCTCCCGTCCTGAGGTTAGGCGCATGGCCAACCGTATGGTAGCAAAGCTTCAGCCCGACCTTGTAATCTTTGACGGTGATTTCACTTATGGTAGTACAGAAAAACAATGGCTACAATGGTTTGAAGACTGGCAGCTTACCATATCAGGTGGCCATTTAATTCCTATTGTGGTTATACCTGGTAATCATGAGAAAAAACAAGACGTCTGCAAGTTCTTTGACCTGCTTGACCATCCACATGGCTATTATTCTTTCAATATATCTGGCAATTTCATACACTTTATTTCACTGAACACACAGTACAAAATAGCGGGCAAGCAAACACAATGGTTTGAAAAAGACCTGGAGCAGAACAGGGATGCGACCTGGACCATCGTTGCATATCACAAACCAATGCGTCCGCATTATTCCAGAAAAAAGGAAGGAGACCTGCAGTATAAATACTGGGCTCCAATAATCTATAAGTTTCGCATTCCGCTTGTGATAGAAGGCGATACCCATACACACAAAATAACCTATCCTATCCGTCCTGATGACAGGGGAGATGAAGGTTTTGTCAGGGATGACCAAAACGGCACAGTCTATGCAGGCGAAGGTTGCTGGGGTGCACCTCTGCGTCCGGCCGACGACCTCAAATCATGGACAAGGGACGCAGCATCCGTTGACCAGTTTAAATGGATCTGGATAACACCCCAGGGAATAGACATAAGGACAGTGGAATACCATTGCGTTGATTCTACACAGGCACTTACATATGAACAGCGTTTCACCTTGCCAAAAGGGATAAAAACCAGAAAAACATTTGACGGACAACAGGTTGTAACTATAAAACACAAATAACAGAAGCCATGAAAATAGCAATAGTATCACTACAGTTTGAGAAAACTTCAACAGGAGGAGGTGGAGTTCATGTGCAGAATATAACCGAACAATTCCTGCGCTTGGGACACGAGGTAACAATACTGTCAATCCACACAAATAAAACTGTCAATGATTTTCTGCTGAATAACGACTGGCAAAAACCTTATAGCATAGAAAAACGTAACAATTTGACAGTTATCCGCTTTCTAATTGACCAGAACATTGAAAATCCCTATGTAGGAGATAAGAACACTGAGCTGGATAGGATTATGCGTTTTTCTGAGACTGTCTATCAATGGATTGTTGAACATCCGGACGAATATGACGTTGTTAGCTTGCACGGCCACCATATCATACCAGGCTGGCTGGCAAAGCAATTACATGGCAAAGTAAGGCTTGTGACCTCTACAATACATGCGCTGGAGTCAACTTATGTAACTGCTAATGGCGTAGGGTTTGGTAACTTTGAAGCCACAGAGGAGATGCTCTCCCGTCTGAGGAAATACGAAGCCATGGCAGTGTTCGCAGACTTTATCATTATCAATAGCCTGAAAGTGCGTAAAGATTTCATTGATATAGCTACTGGACAGGGCTATGACCAGAACATGTTTATACATAAACTCGTGCTTATCGCCAGTGGTGTGACAATGGACTTTATAATGCCAGACGAACAGGTCAAGCAGAAACTTTCAAGACGCCCAGATATTATTAACATACTGACCTTTAGCCGGGTAGATCCTAGCAAAGGACATGAATTCGCTATTCTCGGTGTATATGAGGCAGCCCAATATGTGAAGCAAAAAATCCGCCTGTTCATCACTGGTATACCGGAATCACAGGAATACGTTAGGAAACTTACTGCCTTAGCACAGCGACATCCAGACAATGTGGAAATTATCTTTGACTTCAAAAAAGCCATAAGTCCACCTGAAGAAAAGAAACAAATATTGGACGATAAGCATATTTACCTGCTGCCAAGTCTGCAAGAGCCCTTTGGTATGTCCATAGTAGAAGCGTCCGCACGTGGCAATATGGTTATCTCCAACGACACCACCGGACCAATGTACATGATGGAGGTGGAAAGCAAAGGACAGGAAACTGGCTGGGGATACATTACCCCTTATGGAGCACTGGCCAAGCGCACAGAGGATCCATATCAGAACCTGCCGGCCAACATGGGCGAGGCAATCCGCTGGACAATTGACAATTGGCACAATGGAGCCCAGAGGGTTATACGGTTTAATGAGCGTATAAGACAGTACTGGACATGGGAAGGAATCGCAGGGCAGTATATCAACC
>JALVRO010000336.1 GCA_027031265.1 Bacteroidales bacterium
CCAACACACCTTTGTGTTGGCGTGCATGAAAAGCTTCTATTTCGTATCAAATCTCCAAATTCAACCGTTTTGGGGTGCACCCCAAGGGCATTTCCGATGAGCAGGGCACCCCGACCTATGCGAATGATGTGTATTTCCAATCTTCTTGTCGCTTAGAAGGAAACCCTTCAGTCTCAAAAGTTTTTATAGCTTCTGTCAATTGCCTACTCAATATCAAAAATGCCTGTCTTTGTCTTTTAATATCTTGGGTGTTTTGAACTTCTATTAAATTTTCTTTTAATGGTTTTAAGAATTTCATCCAAGTAATATGGGCTTCGCCCTTTAATAATGACATATCTACTTTTTCTACTATATTTTTTACTTGTTGAGCTTCTTTTTTTGCGGTATTAACATTATCTTCAACTAAAGCGTTTTTTAATAAAATTAAGAATTTTAGTGTTAATGCAAAAATCACGCAAATTGTATTAATTTCACGAAAACTTTATAGAACTTTAACTGTTGTTGCGATTTTTTTAATATCAGATTTTTTTATGTCATAGCCCCAGCCAATACAGAATTCCACCTCAGCTCCGGCCTTTATCTTATCCCATTTGTCAACCACATTGCTACGATGAAAGTAATATGAAACTCCGTCATCTGCTGTGATAAAGCCATAATCCCGTAATACTTTTTCTACTCTGCCTCCCAATTTCCCAGGACATCTGAGTGCCATAAGTATTTTATTAGTTTCCTTTGTAAGTGTCTTTATATCAGGTAGTTCTTCGGTGTTTATGCCAAAGAATTTAATCATATCCTGTGGCCTCTTGCTATTTATGTAACCGTGGTCTGCATATAGGCGCACCAGGAAGCTAGCTACTGTTAGTGCTTGTTCTCTGGTCAGGTGGTCAAGAAAATTCCTTAGCAAGAAAAGGTAAACTTTGTTTTTAAACCAGGGTTTTTGTTTACGGTTGAGAGCAGCCTGCAATGCGAAGTAAAAAGCCGGATCGTCCCTGCCTGTTGCCTTCAGGACGTCTGCCAATCTATAGTACCATATCCATTCGTCCAGTCGCAGCAATGGGCCGAGCATTTGTATAGCTTCCCCTGTTTTCCCTTGATTAATAAGTGCTTGTGCCTTACGGTCCCTGAGGAACTTTTCTGCGTTCCGGTCCAATTTCTTCATTCGTTGGAATAAGGAATCGATTATTTTTTCTGCCTGGTCTGGTCTATCGGTTTTCAGATACAGATTGGACAGTTCCAGTGTGTGAGACTCTGCCAGCGAAAGGACATAGCTTTTGGGGGTTTGCCTTTTTTGTGTGCTAATCTTTTGTGGATCAATGCCTTCCAGGAGAGAGATAGCCTTCTCCAGTCTGTTTTTCTCTCTATATTTTTTTGCCAGTTTAATTTTGAAATCAATGATTGTGTCCTGGTCTGCTTTGTTTTCCGCCAGCTTAATTATATGGTTAATGTCCTTGTCCATGGACGAGTCTGGATCAAATTCTTTTGCCACTTTTCTCAAAGCATAGTCAAACAAACTGTTATTAGCCTCAAAAACAGGGTTTTGATGGTGTGTTGTGATTATCATTTCCATTCCTTGTGCATAGTTGCCAGTCTCTATCAGGGCCCGTGCATACCAGTATTGCATCCACATGTCAGAGAAATCAGGAAAATTGCTTTGTATCTGTCTGTATATTTCCTGCACACTTTGCCAGTCTTTGTTTTTCCCTGCCTCAGAGAGCTTGTATGCCAGTTGTGTTGGTGTCATTTTGTTATGTTTTTAATGTTTAGAAAAACAGAGTGTTACGGTTACCAAGAATAAGGTCTATGTCAACATTCTGGCCAATGATTTTCATAGATTTGACCTCATCCGATGACATGGGAATGAGCAGTATAGAGTCGTTGTTATCATACATTTGCTGGATTTCTTTGAGGGTTTTGTTAATCTCATCAAAAATGCTGCGCTTGAGATTAGCTATGTAAACAGATTTTTGAATCCTGATACAGCCTTTGCGGATGAGGTATTTGGCTATTTCGGTTCTTACCTTGTTGTTTTCTATGTCATACATTACCAGGAAGAGCATATTTTCTGGAGGTATTTGTTTATTTTTAGTAATGTCCAATAACGCCTGTATGCGCTTATCCAGAGGGTCAATGGGCAGGGCCTGTGGTGAAGGTTTAATCTCTTTCAGCCCTGCTTTCCTGATTATTTTGAGTCTTCGGCGTAGTATAGCCTCAGGACTGCGGCGGTAGCGCGGCATTGTCAAAGAGGATTTGGATTAACAACTGATACATAAGGTCTTGAAGTTCACGGTTGTTTATTTTTTTATTTGTCTTGAGCACAGTGATGCCTTTTTTGCCAAAGAAGATGTTAAACTCGGCATAGTGCAGGTCGTATTTAAACAGGAATTGCTTGCCATAATTAATGTCTTTGACCATTTCCAGTTCAACCCCAGGAAGTTCTGCGCTGATGTAGTCACGGATTTTCTGTTCAATGATATTGAGTTGTTCGGGCACAGTAATAATACGCACCCTGGGTTGACGTGGCCGGTAGTTGGGATCCAGTTTTTGTTTTATTTGTACAAAAGTCTCACGGTCAATATTATTCTGTTTTTTGGGGACGATTGTTTGCTCCTGGAAATCCCTGTCAATTTTTTTGACACTCCGGGTAGCCTGTGCTATGTTGTCAAAGTCTACATAATCCTTGATTTTGAGCGGTTCGGCATCTGGATTATAATACACCCGGGGATCGTGGCTGAGGAAGCAGGCACGCGTTGCATCATTGGTCTGCATATCTACCACCTGCATCAGTCCATAGTCTTGAGCGAATTTGTGTGCAAAGTTTTTATAAAAAATGGAATATTGACTCGTGTCTGAGATTCTTTGCTCCAGATGGAAGAAGATTTTGAGTCCATTCTCACTGGGCGAGACAAACATTACTTCTATGCGCGAATCGGTTTTTAGCCTTTCTTTTAATTTCTCTGCACTTAGCTCTGCTTCTGATAGCTTATCCAGGTCCAGGATTAGATGTTCGGAATATACAAAATTCTCCAGGCGGCGAAAAGGAGGAGAAAAAATCGAAGGTACTATATACGGAAGGGTCCGCTTGCTGCGGTTATATGCGTCCAGATTAATAAGGATGACCTTGCGCAAGGTTAGTATATGTTTGGCCAGTTCATTGTTTGGATTGCGTATTATTGCTACCATCTGGCGTATATCTAGTTTTCTCAGGGGTGTAGTATTATCAGTGACTTTGGAACCGAACATTAGCATAGCTTATTGTTTTTGGGTTTTGTAATGAAGGAATAAATGTGCCAGGTCATTAGCATATTTATCAATCAGGTTACTACGTTTGTATTTTTTATTCTTATAGACTACCTCATCCTCGAGATAATCATGCATAGCCTGGATAATAATCCGGCGACCCAATTGCTCGAGCCAGTATGTCCCATCTTCTTTGATGGTGTAAAAATCCTCATTAATAGCCTTTTGCATAGCAAGGTGAACAACTACAAATTCAGCCCACACCCTGAATTTTTCTATAACATCAAAGGAGAGCACTGGACGGTTGTAATCCTCCCTGTGAAGAATACCAATGTATGGGTCAATACCTGCACGAATAAGGGCTGCCTCTATCTTGCCATAGAGTATGCCATAAGCATAATTAAGCATAGCATTAAACACATCGCGTGCCGGATGCTGTGTGCGTTCTTCGAATCTATATTCCTCTGGAATAATAAGGTTTATCCCGCTAAAATACTGTCTATTAGCCGATCCTTCCCATCCTCTCAGGCTCGCCGCTACCTCGGATATGATATCGCCTTTGACAGAATCAATCTTTGTCTTGTAATCCGACAGCCGGTTAATTATTGTGTCAAATTGCCTGGCTGTGGTTTGATCCTCTGGATAAAAGCTGAGTAACAACGCAATCTGATTATCAATCTTTTCTTTAAGAATTCCTTTTATCCATTGCACAGCCTGAGGTGAGAAAGTAAAATTTAGCTGTTTGCGGCGAATCGTGGCCACACCTCCTATCTTTGGGCTCCATACACGAGCCTTGGGCTTACCCATCTTGTCCATGAAAATAATGTCAATGGAGTTTTCCACTGCCAGAAGAATAGCATCTGAGCTTATCAAAGCTCCTTTGTACACAATAATTGACGTAATTTTCTGTGGGTCAATGGTATGTTTTGATCCGTTCTTGTAAATGACCAATGTATTATCCTTACGAAGAAGGGATGTGCCATAAGAATTCAGAACAATGTTCATTATCCTGAGCTTTTATAATTTTTTAGTAGTGAATATAATAAAATTGTAAAAAATTTTGACATACGAAAATCCAGTTTTTCCACAGAATGACCGTTTTAAACAACAAGAAAGCTAAAACTTCGTTTTAATTATGAAAAAAATTCTAAATTTGTTAACAATTATTTTAAGGATTTTTTAGGAATGCACAAGCAGATACGTGTTCTTACAATAGTTTTTGGACCAGAAATAAAGGGTGGACAGGTGCGTAAGTTTCGTGGTGCTATCATAAATAAGGTTGGCCGTGATTGCGTTCTGTTTCACAACCACCTTGATGAGAGGGAATACAATCATCGTTATCCTCTAATACAATACAAACGCATACGCCGGCATGCTGCTATTGTGTGCATAGAGGAGGGTGTGGATGAGATTTATCGTCTATTTAACCAGCCAGACTGGAGGATGAAAATAGGCGAGGACGAAGTAGAGCTAAGAATTAAGCAATTGAAGGTTAATAAATACACCATGAATGTCTGGGACAGGTCGTTTGAATATCGTATTTTCAACTGGCTGGCTCTGAATAGCAAGAATTATAAGCTTTTTCAGAACCAGGAATCATTGGCTGGTAAAATACGTATCCTCGAGCAGGTGCTTACATCAAATATTCTCTCCTTTGCCAAAGGTATAGGCTGGACTATACCACAAGATGCAAAGATTCAGATTAATATCAAAGACATAGTTAATAAAAAAGTAGTAGAATTCCGAGGAGCCCTTTACTCAGCTTTTGATATAGATTTTAGTACAAATGTCTTTTTGCCAGAGAACATAAGCCTGGGAAAGGCAGCTAGCCATGGTTTTGGTATGGTTCGCCGTCTGCGCAAATACAAACCTCAGACAAAAATACAAGAATGATTATGCATACTCTCGACTCACAGCTAACACACGGCAAATACAAAGGACACAAGGTACGTAGTATACTGCGTCTGGATCCTGAATTTCTTTTCCATCTTTACTCATCTGATCCTGAGTTTGACCTGCATCTGGATGTAATCAGAGCCATGGAAATACGTGGCTTTAATATGCGTCGGGCTACACTGATAAAGATGAAGTCTCTTAGCAAAGACATCTAGCACAAGTTTTTTTGGTGCCTTCCCTAATGTTCTTTGGTTTTAGTCTTCGGAAAAAGGGGCTATGTTGCCAAAACCGTATTTATTGAAGCGCCCTAAACCAATACAATTTGGGAGTATAAGATTAACTTTGAGCTTAATGTCAAAAGGCTTGAGCATGGTATTATATAATAAGCGGGTGGATTTCTCGCTGAAGTATTCTATTTCCAGTTGTAGTTTTTCGTTAAATTCTTTTTTATCCATATTAACAAAGCGCATAAATTGGCTTAAATGACGTTTGACAAAACGTCTGAGATATTCATGCTGTTGTTCTTCATGTCCATCTAATGCTCTGAAACTAACATAAGAGGCTGTGTGGAAAGGTATATAGCTTTTTAACTTATAGTGAAGAAGAGAGCTAGAAAACTCTGGCTCATAGTTTTTTACATAGACACGGCTTATTTTGAGGTCTTCGCCTGTCTCATCTATTTTTACTGTGGATAGGTCACTATTAATAATCTTGTCAATGAACTTTATACCATAATCATCAAAAGCAACGACAAATAGGTTTTTTTCAAATAATTTAAATTGTATAGTGGGGTAAGAATCTTCTTTATCAATAGGTTCTCCATCAAATACACGATCAACCAGACATTCTTTGAAATCTTTCAAGTTTCTGATACTTAATTGATTATTGAAGTGTATGTAAGAGATTAAATGCTTCATGACAGTTATTTCCAGTCGTAAAAAAAATAAGCCAATAATGATGTCAAACTAATAATTTTTTGACAAAATTATTAATTCTATTGACAAAATAAAAATGCCTAAATTTTTCTACAAAAACAAAAAACTAAAACAAAGGGGATGCCACAATTTGTAGCATCCCCTCATAAAATGAAAATAAAGTATGTCAAGCATTAGCCTTGAAGTGCTCAGGGTATTTTGCTTTTAGATATTTGTGCATACCAGTTGCGGCACGGCGTCCATCACCCATAGCCAGGATAACAGTTGCTCCACCACGGATAATATCCCCACCTGCAAACATGTCTTCCACAGAGGTCTGCATATCGTCATTGACAACCAGTGTGCCCCATTTTGTAGTCTCAAGCTCAGGAACAACGTGTGGAATTAGTGGGTTAGGAGACAGACCAATAGCAACTACTACCACATCTGCATCAAGCTCGAATGTCTCACCCGTGGGTATAGGACGGCGACGACCACTAGCATCAGGCTCTCCAAGCTCCATTTTTTCGAGAATAATTTTCTTAACATGGCCTTTTTCGTCTGCAATGTATTCTCTTGGACTGGTCAGGAACATAAATTCAATGCCTTCTTCCTCTGCGTGCTTAACCTCTTCTACACGGGCAGGCATCTCGGCCTTCGAACGCCGGTAAATTATGTAAGCATGCTCGGCTCCCAGACGCTTGGCAGTACGTACAGCGTCCATTGCTGTGTTACCACCGCCAATAACTGCTACATTTTTGCCATGTGGGATAGGTGTATCATAATCATCACGAAAACCTTTCATCAGGTTAACACGTGTCAGATACTCATTGGCCGAGAGAATGTTAATGCTGTTTTCACCAGGAATGCCCATAAAACGTGGTAGACCAGCACCTGATGCTATAAAGAATGCCTTATAACCTTCTTTGCGAAGGTCCTCAAAAGTAGCTGTTCGTCCTACTACAAAGTTTGTCTTGAATTTAACACCCATCTTGCGCAAGGTCTCTATCTCATAATCAATAATATCGTTGGGCAAACGGAACTCAGGAATACCATACTTCAGAACACCACCAATCTCATGCAAAGCTTCAAATACAGTAACATCGTATCCCCAGCGGGCCATATCTGCTGCCCAGGCTAGAGCTGCAGGGCCAGATCCAACAGAGGCTACTTTTATGCCATTATTTTCTTCTATCTGTGGTATGGAACCAATGCCATTATTACGCTCGTAATCAGCGGCAAATCGCTCGAGGTATCCAATTGCAATAGGTGGCTTCTTGAGCTGTACGTTGTAGAAGCAGTTTGCCTCGCACTGCTGCTCCTGTGGACATACACGTCCGCACACAGCTGGTAAAGTATTAGATTCTTTAATAACCTGTATCGCACCGGCAAAATCTTGTGCTTCAATTTTTTTGACGAATTTTGGAATATTAATATTTACTGGACATCCGTCAACACATGTCGGGTCTGGACAGTCCAGACAGCGCTGTGCCTCAGCTACTGCCATTTCAGGTGTCAGACCCTGGTTTACTTCTGCAAAATTTGTGATACGCTCCAGTGGAGGCTGCTCAATCATGTGTGTGCGTGGCTTGAGAGTCCTTTCTTTAGCTTTGATTTGTTTGCGCAATTCTGCACGCCATGGAGCGCTTCTTTCTTTTTTGTAATATTCTAGATCTTTCATGGTTTTCGTGTTTTTTGTTGATAGGTTTTTTAGGAAACAGCTTGTTTTTTGCGGTTTCGTAAGAATTCTTCATAAGCTTTTACTTCTTGGTCTTTATAATGGGTAAGACGTGTCAAAAGCTCGTCAAAATCAATCTGATGAGCGTCAAATTCTGGCCCATCAACACATGTAAATACCGTACGACCACCAACTGTTACGCGACATGCACCACACATACCAGTACCATCAACCATCAGAGAGTTGAGACTGGCTATTGTCTTAACATTATACTTCCTGGTGAGCAGTGCAGCAAATTTCATCATGATGGCAGGACCAATCACGACAGCCTCGTCAATTTTCTCACGTTCCAGAACTTCTTCCATACCTACAGTTATAAGACCTTTTTTACCATACGACCCATCATCTGTGTAAACAATAACTTCGTCAGAGACCTGCCGCATCTCATCCTCCAGAATTAATAGATCCTTTGTCTTGGCAGCAATAACCGAAATAACGCGGTTACCTGCTTCCTTAAATCCTTTTGCAATAGGATAGAGTGGAGCTATACCTACACCACCACCTACTGCCATGACAGTTCCAACCTTGTGTATCTCAGTAGGCCTACCCAGAGGCCCAACAACGTCAAGTAAGTAATCACCTGGCTCTTTGTCCATTAGCTTGCCAGTTGTGACACCTATCTCCTGAGAAATAATGGTGATTGTACCCCTATCCATATCAGAGTCTACAATTGTCAGGGGTATCCTCTCACCTTTTTTATCTACACGGATAATAATAAAATTCCCAGGCTTTCGACTTTTGGCAATCTCGGGCGCTTCGATGACAAATTTTCCAATCTTAGGAGCAAGTATCTCCTTTTCTACAATTTTGAACATAACCCCAATTTTTTCATAGATTTGCGAAGCCAATATAAAAAAATTCTATTTCTAAAAATATGATTTTTACAACAAAGAATGTATTTTTTAAATATGAATAATTTTCTTAATATAGAAGTGAATTTACTTGACTAATAATGGGTAAATCAGTTGTCAAATTATTGATAGTTAGTTTGTTATTAATGGGGTGCTTTAAATCTCAGGAAGGACCAGGACACCTAATTACAAATGCAAACGTTCCCGGTGCAAAAACCACAGTTAGCGCCCCACCACAGATTCTAGAATTTCTAAAGCAGGTGAATAAAGATTATCTGCCACCTGTCGTCAAAAAATATTTCCGTAAAAAAGCCGATGTAAAAGTAGAATTAGTTGATAACCACACAGTTAAATTTTATCAGTCTAATGGTCCTTCAGCACAACTGGTTCAGGTAAAAATGCTCCGTTCATCAAATAACAAAACAGTATTATTTATAAATGGTATAAAAAAGGATTCTCTCAAATACCAGAGTTACTTCTATGCTTTGCTAAAGCAGAATAATAGTTTTCCTAATGTTACGCTTTTAATCATCCCGGATCAAGTAATTCAGGTGCTGAAGCTCGAGATCAATGCACAGTTGATGTATCGGCGTCTTGGTAATTTCTGGGCTTATATCAGTGATTCGTCTTCTTATGCACTTGATTTTGATTTTCACGGTGATAATGCTTATGTTTCCCGCTGTTTCCTTACCATGGGTGGTGCCCCAGAGATGTGCAACATGATAATGCGATTGATATGGACGGGAAATAAGTTTATTTTCAAAATGATTACATCAAAGCCAACTTCACAGGGTCTTTTATCACAAGATGAGCTCGAGCATGTGCGACGTTACACAAGTCTGGACCAAGCTTTTGTTGATCCTGCAAATGTGTATATCCTGGATTTACAGGGAGAGAATCTTGACCAGTTGCCTCATTCAATTTCTGCTTTCAAACATTTGCAAATTTTAATCCTGACTGACAATAATTTAGACTCCTTGCCTGACGAGCTTGGACAGTTGCAGAATTTGCAGGTATTGCGAGCTGATAATAATCATATTACATATTTACCCCCTTCATTGGGCAACCTAATGAATCTCTCGGAGCTTAGCCTGTCAGGTAATCGGATCACATGGGTGCCTTATGAATTTGCACGCCTCGAAAACCTCGAAAAATTAGATTTGTCTGAAAATAGACTGGAGATCCTGGCCTTTGATATGGGCAGACTCCAGCATCTTTATAGCCTGGAGCTCGCATCGAATAAGTTTACTAAAGTACCATCACAAATTTTTAAGCTCAAAAAATTATTATATCTCGACCTATCAAATAATCCTATTAAACTCATACCTAAAGAGTTTATATTTATGCCATCATTGCAATATCTCATCCTTACAGGCACAGAAATAGATTCTACCCAGGTTAACTATTTGAAAATCAGGCGGCCAAACCTGCAAGTTATTTATTGATTTTTATTGAAATAATGATATGTTTAATTATTTTTTTTGAAAAAATTTTTTACTTTGGCTGGGCAAAGATGAGAGACCATGTCAAACGAGTGCGAAATTATAGGGCAGCAGGCAACTGTTGTCAAAGTTAACGGTAAAGTCCAGCTGTGGGTAGTAACGACAGAAGATTGCTCTTCTTGTGCTATGAAAGGCTTATGTCCTGCACCCAAAGGGCGTGTCATTGAAGTAGAAAAACCCCAGGGCATGGCACTTAAACCAGGTGACAAAGTCCAGCTCGAGATAGAAGAAAAGCGTGGCCCCCAGGCGCTTATGATTATGTATGTTTTGCCTTTCTTTGTCTTGATGACAGTCATGATAATTGTCTATATAATCACTGGTAATGATGGACTGGCAGGGCTTGCTGCCTTGGCTAGTCTGATTCCTTATTATTTCATTATTTATCTGATGCGTAGATTTTTCGAGAAAAAGTTTCAGTTCAAAATAAAACCACTTTAAAGGAAAAGCAATGAATCCAATAATTATAGCAGTCGTTGTTCTCGCAATCGTTGGCATAGTTGCAGGTTTGATTCTGTATTATGTGGCCGAAAAATTTAAAGTTGAAGAAGACCCTAGAATTGACCAGGTGGAGGAAGTATTACCAGGAGCCAATTGTGGAGGCTGTGGCTATCCCGGCTGCCGACAGTTTGCCGAGGCTCTTACCAGGACAGACACACTCGAAGGGTATTTTTGCCCTGTGGGTGGGAATGATGTGATGGCCAGGGTTGCTGAGATTCTGGGACTGGAAGCTGTGGAGAAAGAGAAACAGCTGGCTGTGGTGAGATGTGCTGGTTCGTATGAGTTTCGCCCTGTGACTAATGAATATGATGGCCCGGCAAATTGTGCTATGGAGCATGCGCTGTATTCTGGCCACACAGAGTGCCAATATGGTTGTCTGGGACATGGAGACTGTGTCGCTGCCTGTGAATTTGATGCTATTTACATGGACCCTGTCACTAATCTGCCAGTCGTTGTTGAGGAAAAATGTACAGCCTGTGGAGCTTGTGTCGAAGCATGTCCACGCGATATTATAGAACTGCGTCCAGTGGGTAAGAAGAGCCGCCGTGTCTATGTGGCTTGTGTGAACGAAGACAAAGGTGGACTCACAGCAAAGGCATGTAAAGTCGGATGTATTGGCTGCGGTAACTGTGAGAAGGCATGCGAGTTTGATGCAATTACCATAGAAAACAATCTCTCTTACATTGATCCGGCCAAATGCCGCCTATGTCGTGCTTGCGCTCCCGTGTGTCCTACAGAGTCGATCTGGGAGCTTAACTTTCCTGTCCGTCGCGCTATCCCTAGCAATAAGGTTAAGCCAAAGAAAAAACCTACTGCTTAATTGGTTGATTAATAGTTAATTAAACTGAAAAACAGAGAACGATGTCAGAGTATAAACTTCTTACTTTTCCCAAAGGAGGTGTGCATCCGCCAGAGAATAAGCTTACAGCCGATTTAGCTATTGAGCGGTTTCCCCTGCCGTCAAAAGTATATATACACCTACAGCAACACATTGGTGTGCCTGCGCAGATTCTGGTTAAACCCAAAGATAGGGTGCGTACAGGCCAGCTTTTAGCACAGGCCCAGGGATTTGTTTCGGCAAATATCCATTCTTCTGTCACTGGTACAGTCTTTAAAATAGACGAGATATACGATGCATCGGGTTATAGAAAAACAGCAATAGTTATCACTCCAGAGCCAGAGGATGAATGGGTAGAGGGTATCGACACAAGCGATGATCTAAAGGCTGATATAGGGCAATTTAGTTCACAGGAAATTATCCAGAAGGTTAAAGATGCTGGCATTGTCGGAATGGGTGGCGCTACATTCCCCACACATGTCAAGCTGTCTATCCCTGATGGAAAAAAATGTGATATTCTTATTATTAACGGTGTAGAATGTGAGCCTTACCTTACTTCAGATCATCGCCTAATGCTCGAGAAAACAGAAGAGATCCTGGTCGGTACACGCCTTCTGATGAAAGCTCTGAATGTGGACAGGGCTGTTATTGGTATTGAGGCTAATAAGCCTGATGCTATTGGGAAAATGACAGAGGCCGCGAAGAAATATGAAGGTATCACAGTACAGGCCCTGAAAGTTAAATATCCGCAAGGTGGTGAAAAACAGCTTATCAAAGCAATTACTGGCCGTGAGGTTCCATCTGGTGGCCTGCCTATTGACATTGGGGCTGTGGTGCAAAATGTGGGTACAACCTTTGCCGTGTACGAGGCTGTGATGAAGAACAAGCCTCTCATAGAGCGCATTGTTACTATTACTGGCAAGGACCTTGACCACCGCGGAAATTTCCGTGTGCGTATCGGAACAATGGTGAAAGACATTATTGACTATGTCGGTGGTCTACCTGAGGGTACAGGTAAAGTAGTACTTGGTGGTCCAATGATGGGTAAGGCAACTAAGACCCTTGAAGTACCTGTGGGTAAGGGTACTTCAGGTATACTGCTCATGAGGCGTGAGGAGACAAAGAGAAAGAAGGTGCTGCCTTGTATACATTGTGCACGTTGTGTAACTGCTTGTCCGCAAGGTTTGGAGCCATATCTGATAATGTCCCTGGCAGAGCGTGGTATATGGGACAAAGCAGAAGAGGCTCATGCACAGGATTGTATAATGTGTGGCTCTTGTAGTTATGTGTGTCCTTCTAATCGTCCTCTTCAGGATTATACACAGTTTGCACGCAATACAGTTATGAGCATCATGAGAGCTCGTAAGAAAAAATAACAAAAATTTGACTGCAATGGAAAACAAGTTATTAGTATCATATTCTCCACATATTCACGATGATTCTGCCAGTGTTCAGAGAATAATGCTGGATGTAATCTTGGCTCTGTTGCCAGCCGTACTGTTTTCATTTTATTTATTTGGCATAGGTGCCATTATTGTGACAGTAGTAGCTGTGGCTTCAGCTGTGCTATGGGAATGGTTAATAGCTAAATATTTACTCAAGCGGCAGCCACAGATCTGGGACCTGTCAGCAGCTCTGACTGGTTTGTTGCTGGCAATGAATGTGCCTAGTAACCTGCCTGTATGGATGATCCTGGTCGGAACATTGATAGCTATTGGTGTGGGAAAAATGTCCTTTGGTGGCCTGGGACAAAATATTTTTAACCCGGCACTGGTTGGCCGTGTGTTTATGCTTATTTCTTTTCCAGTGGCGATGACTTCATGGCCTATTCCCTTGAAGTCCCGTATGCATTATCTGGATGCAGTCACAGGAGCCACACCTCTGGGTGTTATCAAAGAAGGAGTGCGTAATGGTGAGAAAATTTCTGATTTAATGCATCAGATACCATCACACATGCAGATGTTTTATGGAATTATGGGCGGCTCCCTGGGTGAGATGGCGGCACTATTGCTGATACTCGGCGGTATTTATCTGCTTATACGGAAGGTCATTACGTGGCATATTCCTGTGTCAATAATTGGCACTGTTTTCTTGTTCGGTGGTCTTTTGTGGTTAATGAATCCAGAGAAATACCCAGATCCTCTGTTCCAGATCCTCACAGGTGGTGTAATGCTTGGTGCTATTTTTATGGCAACAGATTATGTCTCGTCGCCAATGACTCCAATAGGAAAGCTAATCTTTGGTTTCTTTATCGGCATACTAGTCGTAATAATTCGAGAATGGGGCGCTTATCCAGAGGGTGTTTCTTTCGCAATACTAATCATGAACGCATTTGTCCCATTGATTGATAAATACACAAAACCACGCGTCTTTGGCACAAAGAAAATGAAAAAACAAAACTAACACACAATGGCAAGCAAAGTAAAGTCAACATTATTTAGCATGACTCTCACACTGCTGATAGTAACAGCAGTTGCAGCAGGACTGTTGGCAATAGTGTACAAATATACAAAAGAGCCTATCAAAGAAGCAGATCTGAAAAAGCAGAAACTGGCTTTGCGTCAGGTTTTACCAGAGTTTGATAATAATCCTATTGCCGAATCAGACACAATTCCGAGCGATATACAGGGATCCAGCTTTGATCTGGTTGTTTTTCCAGCCAAAAAAGATGGTAAGCTCGTAGGCATAGCAATCAAGACTTTCACAACAAAGGGCTTTGGTGGACGATTTGATGTAATGGTAGGCTTTTTGCCAGACGGTACAATCTACAATTCTATGGTACTCAATCATCAGGAAACCCCTGGCCTGGGTGACAAGATTGACCCGGAGAAATCTGACTTTTCACGGCAGTTTGCAGGGAAAAATCCTGCCACATTCCGGCTCAAAGTCAAGAAAGACGGCGGTGATGTGGACGCCATCACCGCCGCCACTATCAGCTCACGCGCATATTGCGATGCGCTCCAGCGTGCTTATAATGCTTTTAAATCATTAGATCTGGCCAAATACACAGAAAATTAAAATTCTAGAACAATGGCTGAGCAGAAAACCAACCGTTTACAGATATTTCTCAAAGGAATAATCAAAGAAAACCCAACATTCGTCATGCTGCTGGGTCTGTGCCCCACACTGGGTACCACTACTTCTGCTATTAATGGCATGGGCATGGGGCTGGCCACACTATTTGTGCTGACAATGAGCAACCTGGTAATATCACTGATTGCTCCATACATACCTGATAAGGTGCGAATACCTTCTTATATTGTCGTGATAGCTTCATTTGTGACAATCGTGGATCTGACCTTGCATGCTTATGCACCAGAGCTTTATAAAGCACTGGGTATCTTTATCCCTCTGATTGTGGTCAACTGCATTATCCTGGGACGTGCCGAAGCTTTTGCTTCTAAGAATGGGGTCCTTGACTCTATACTTGATGGTCTGGGCGTAGGCCTGGGATTCACACTGAGTCTGACAGTACTGGGAGCTGTGCGCGAAATTCTTGGCTCAGGCAAAATCTTTGGTCTGAATTTACATATTTACCAGGGTGACGGAATACTGGTGTTTGTTCTGGCGCCAGGTGCTTTTCTGGTCCTGGCATATATGATAGCCCTGGGCCAGAAACTAAAAAAACGTATGTACGACGAATAATTTTAAAACCAGTGAACCATGGGAACTAATTTGCTTATTATCCTCATAGCTGCGATGCTCGTTAACAACATAGTCCTGACCAAATTCTTGGGATTATGTCCGTTTGTCGGAGTATCGCGCAAACTATCGACAGCAGCGGGCATGGCAGGAGCTGTTATCTTTGTCATGACTCTTGCAACGATCATAACATGGCTTATCCAGGAGTATGTGCTGAAGGTATATGACTTGCTTTACCTGCGTACAATAGTCTTTATCTTGGTGATAGCCGCACTTGTGCAGATGGTTGAAATTATTGTCAAAAAAGTAAGTCCTCCGTTGTATCAGGCATTGGGTATTTACCTGCCACTTATAACAACAAACTGTGCTATACTGGGTGTGGCTATCCTTGCCGCTGATACAGTGGAATTTGGTTTGCTCGAGGCAACAGTGTTTGCTATTGGTAATGGCCTGGGCTTTGCTCTGGCAATAATATTATTCTCTGCTATCCGTGAAAAATTGGACTTGAACGATGTGCCAGAAGGTATGGAAGGAGTACCTATTGCTTTCGTTGTAGCAACGATTTTGTCCCTGGCATTCATGGGTTTTGCTGGGCTGGCATAGTTGTGAGCAGTAAGAGAATTGACATTTATTGTGTGGAAAGCTGGCAATAGTTAAGCTTAGTTGGAAATGGTGTTGTTTTCTGCTGATAATCAGTTTGATAAGTAGCATAGAGTAAACTGTAACGTTTTGTAAAACTTTACTTTGAGCCTGATGTATGTTTTACCCTGTATCAGGGTTGCAGGACTTTTGTTCTGCAACCCTAATTTGTTTGTATAGCTTTTTAGGGCTAGTTCTTATGTTCTGTTGGGATGCCCAACTTAGTTAATGCAAAATACATCCGTGTTTGATGTAAATTGTGTTTTGGAACAGGGTCTTATTTTGTGTGTAAGCTGGACTGAATAACCTAGTATTGTATTTATGTAATTAATATAATGAATGCTTTGATCCATAAAGGTTTTAATAGTCTGTTGCAGATTTTCTTTAAAAGCATTAAATGGATTTTGTAGCTTATGTTTGAAATAAAACGAAAATGTCACATTTGTTAAATTTTTAACCAGATAATCACATTTTTTTGTGAAATCGTCTAAATTTGTTATTATTTTTGTCTAATTTCTCTAAAATAAGATTTTATGCAGCGAATTCTACTCACATACTTAGTTTTGCTATTTTTTTCACAACTGACTTTCTCACAGATAGAAAAGGAACTTCAGGATCCTTATCGTACAGTATTTTGGATAAAATTGGATCTAAGGTACATGAGGGATCCAAAGCTTAATGTGCCAGTATATGTTACAGAACTGAAAGACAAGAAGGTTTATGTGGGTAATCTCAAGGAATTTCAGGAGGCCATCTGGGCTGGAAGAAGTAATGGGCATTATATAGTAGTGGGACCATTTTCCAATCATCATCAGGTTCAATTGGCACGAAAGATATACGGACTGAAAGGCAGAGTCGATCCCGGTATAGAGTCTGATTTAACGACTTATTATTGGTATTTGGTGAGGCTGGGCCGTTATAGCCGTTTGGCTTCTTATAAATTTTTGCATATACCAGCAGCAGTAGCTGAGGGAACTCTGAGGGATTTTCTGGGAGTTCTGGATGCAGCACGTTATAATGATGCGATTGTTATAGGACCATTTCCTTCGCGTATTGAGGCAGAGTTATCTAAAAGAATGTTTAGACAAGAAGAATCAAAACCATAATGCTATGAAAGACAGATGGATATATTTGTCGGCTTTATTTATTATATTTATTTTCTGGGGTTGCAGAAATAAAGGTGGGAAAACTAAACAGACTGAAGTCAAGCCCAGGGAGCAAATAGTTTATCTAACTACAGGCCCAGATAGTAACGCTATTCTGGTAGCAGATTCGGTGATTTATACTGTTTACTTGTCAAATCCTGATAGTCTTGATGAATGGCGTGCTTTTACCTTGCGATATATGAACAGAGATAAACTGGTAGATTTGATTTTTCAAGGAATTTATGATGGTCATTTAAATGCTTATTCATACCGTGATTGGGTATTTGGGAATAAGGTAGTAATACCTGTAGATTCGGTCAGAAAATTAGAGACCTACAAAGGACGTATAGGGCAGATAGAGTTTGTCGAAAGATGGTTTTATAGCCCACAGACAAGCACTTTCTATAAGCAAGTCTTAGAGGCCACATTAGCTTATGAGCTATATGACAACGAAGGGAAGGTAAGAGGTTATGCCCCTTTGTTTAAGGTCTTTTTTTGTGAGAATAAAGAAAAACAGATAGCAAAATGAACAAATTCTTTGTGTGGTTGATGGTTTTGTTGTTTTTTATGGTGTCGTGTAGGTTCAGTATTAATGTGGATATTACTGACAGGCAGGCACCAGACCTGAGACAAGTTAATCTTAATGATTTTGGTTTAAACAATTTTACTTTAGTAGAGGATACAAGTGTTAGAAATTACTCAGTAGCAGCCGGTTTAGCAGACAAGGGTTCCAGCCTACTTGCTTTAATGGCACCAACAATATTGGTCTATAATTCTTTAATAAGCCAAAAAGGCAATTTTTTTGCAGGACAAACATGGTTCTGGGAGAATGATTCGGCTATTTTATATGCTACTTATGAGAGTAGTAGTAGTTTGTTTTGTGAGATGTTTTTGGAGAATGACACAGGTAGAGAGAGGATTCTTTGGGGAACGTATGACATAAATATAGATGCAGGGAATTTTTATATACCAACACTAAAAGATACAGTACTTTTTGTATGGCTATATGCTGCTGATTTTAATTATTTTATTTATGAGAATCTGTCAAATCAGGTCTATTTCTCTACCAAGAATGATTTTTCGGATTACTATTTTGAATTTTATTTTGGTGACACAGCTTATGTTTATTTAAAATCAAATCATTCAGGGCGCATAAAATATTATTCTTTTTTCCGTGATTCTCTATGGCATTGCTGGGATAGAGATCTAAAGAATGCTTTGTGCGAAAAGGATGTTGATACAAGGTGAATTTAGTAAATTTAGAGCAAAAATTTTGAAAAAAAAGATCAGTGTATTATTTTTGCACTGCTCTTTGACCACGGTCCCGTAACTCAGGTGGATAGGGCATCCCGACTCAGTCGGGAGGGTCACAGGTTCTGAGAAAAAATAAACATAATAACACGGTCCCGTAGCTCAGCTGGATAGAGCAACGGCCTTCTAAGCCGTGGGTCGCAGGTTCGAGTCCTGCCGGGATCGCTGGGGTGGGTTGGAAAAACCCACCCTTTTTTGTTTAATCCAGTGCAAAGTCCTCTATTGTAGCGGGATTGAAAAGAGTAGTAATTTTAATCAGCCTAGATTTAGCATTTGTTTTCGTTAGTACGTTTTATTAAGTTTGTTTGTGTGGTTAAATAAAAGAAATTAGCTATATGGTACATTTTTTACTGGATAATCAGATTGTTGGGAGGATTGTTAAAGCTGTTGTCATAAATCCTACTCGAATAGATGAAGCAAGTAAGTTAGTGGATACAAGTAAGGTTGTTGATCTTGATAAGACAGACTTTGTAAGGACAAAGCAATGTCTAACTCGAAAGATAAATCGATTGATAAAGCTGTATAGGGATAAATATTTTGAGTTAGGTAAGTCTTCTTTGTGGGAGCCAATTTATAATTATGAAGATATTGTCAAACTTTGTGTTCTAGCGGCAAGTAGGGATGCTCACAAGATTGAGCAGCTTTACAATTATTATGTGGAGAAATATGTCCCACGTCTGAAGAATCTGAATAAATTCATGCAAGCAGGTGATTCACAAGGTAATAAGGATGGGTATTATTATCTTTACCTTGTGTTTTTGCACGATATAAAAAATTTGTAATAAATTCTTTCTAGATGAAAATCGTGGGTTATACATTATTTGTGTTGGTTGTGGTGTTTGCTCTTTTGCTTATTGTGGGGTTTGTTATAGGTATGGTCAGGGGCAAAAGGTCTGAGGATGACTAATAGCTTGAGCTTAAAAATGTGTATGAAACTGTTTTTGTCATTTGAAACCAAGTAGAGAGTGACTGTGTTAATTTTTGGGTGGCAGGCCATTGTGAGCAGTATTGCCGGTAAGTTTATGACTCTGACCAGATCGTTAGTGTGCAAGGTTTTTGCTCGCTTATGTTGTTCTTTAGTTGTGGTTTTTGTAGATTGTGTTAAAAAAGACGTTTTTTGTGATGGTTATCATGAGGTTGTTTTCATCTTTGTTGTTGGTTTTTATGTGGTTATCACTGCAGGGGCAATATCTTGACTATCTCAACGAATTGCGTGTCAGGGCAGGGCTAATTCCTCTGAAATATAACCAAATATTATCTATAGCTGCTGGTAAGCATTGCGAATATATGAGGGCTAATAAGGTGCTTGTCCATGACGAGAAGATGCTTAAACAGAAGTTCTATGGCATACGTCCAGTCGATAGGGCATTGCGGGCTGGCTATTGTACACGTATGGTAGAGGAGAATATAGCATACAATCCTTCTGGTCTGCAGGGTGCTACCGATGGTTTGATGTCTGTGGTGTATCATAGAATGTCTTTGATGAGTATGTATCATGATGAAGCAGGTGTGGGACAGGTTGGCAATTATTATGATTTGTTGCTTGGTAATAGTGTAATATGTGGGCTGTGTGATCAATATCGTGGCTTTTATGATTATGTGGGACCTTATTACAAGCAGGTGTGTGTTGATGAGGAGGTAAAGCTACCCCGCCAGAAATATGATGAGGCTATAAATAGTGTGCTCCGAAAGAATAAGGCTGTGGTTGTTTATCCTTTTGATGGACAGCAGAATGTGGGTTTATATTCTGCTGAGGAAAACCCTAACCCTGTGCCTGATTGTAATATTCTGGGTTACCCTGTAACTGTGCAATTTAATCCTTATTATTTTGAAGATGTGAAGGTTGTGGATTTTGCTTTGTTTGATTCTCGAGGTAGACATGTGCCTGCTATTTTTTTAATATCAAGAAATGATCCTAATCATAAGCTAATGAGATATCAATATGCTCTTTTGCCCAGGGAAATACTCAATGTTAATAGCAAATACAAAGTTGTGTTAAAGTATAGGGACAGTTCAGGGGTCAAGAATTATACATGGGAGTTTAGCACAAAAAAAATTGATAATTTTATAGCACTCGAGGGTAAAAAAGAAATTTTTCTACCTCCTGGAGAGAGTGATTTTTACGTGTTGATCAAACCCAGGTCCTGTCATGATAGTGGTTTTAATCAAGTTAATGTTTCTTTTAGTGTGGAGAACTTTAGTTTTGAGTATGAGAGCTTGATTCTTTTGCATATAAAGCTGAGAGGACAAAGTGGATGTAATGCTAAGCTTTCGTTCGGTAATGGATATGAGCTGAGTATTTTTATTAAATGACAAATTGTTGTATTTTAAAGGAAAACTCTGGTGTGATGAATGATGAGATTCTTGGTATGTTTGCTAATATTTTTGGGTTGTATACAAAGTGCCTCTGCGCAGGATGCTTTTTTATATTTTAATCAGATCAGGCATTATGTAGGATTAATTCCCCTGGAGAGGGACGAACGTTTGGAAAAGGCTGCTTTGCTACATTGTAAGTATATGGACCAGACTGGTGAGCTTTCGCACAAGGAAAAGCCAGGCAAACCTTTTTTTTCTGGAAAGACACCTGATCAAAGGGCTGTACAGGCTGGTTTGCATTGTCGTTATGTAGCAGAGAATTTGACTTTTAACCAGAAAAATGAACATGATGCAATTAATGATTTACTTGCTACTGTGTATCATAGATTTTCTTTATTAAGTCCTAATTTGGATATTGCTGGATTCGCACATTATGGCCGCTTCTATGGTTTGATGCTGGCTAATAGCTACTTAGATTCATTGTGTTATGTTTATAAGACTAATCCAGATCTTATCAGTTTTATTTATGTGTCTGTGTGTGATTTGTATCAGAAAAAAATCCCTTTGCTGGATTTTTTAAACGCTCTTGAGCGTGTTCAGCAGAAGAATGCCTCTATTATTGTTTATCCTTATCCAGGAGAGAGTGAAGTTCCCCTGGCATTCTCAGAAGAAGACCCCAGTCCTGTGCCCAGGTGTTTCGTAGGAGGCTATCCAATTTCTGTAGAGTTTAATCCTTATTATCATCCTCTCCTACCTACTAATGTGGTGATCAAGCTCAGAGATAGCAGAGGTAGGGTAGTGCCAGCACATTTGCTTACAGCTGCCAATGATCCGCATCACAAACTTAATCTTTATCAATATGCCCTTTTGCCCAAGAAAGTCTTGCGGCCTTCAGAAAAATACTGGGTAGAGCTTCGTTATAGGGAAGGAGGTGCCAGACATAAACAAAAATGGTCTTTTCAGACTGTTTCTTTTCATAGTATGATAATACTCAATGGCCAAAAAACAGTATATGTGCCTTCTCCTGCTGAGTTTTATGTAATGATTGAGCCCAAGAACTGCCGGGATACAGTTTTTAATAATTTGCATCTCAGGTATTCGACAGATGTTTTTAAGGTTGATTATGTGGGATCTTTGTTTCTGAAAGTCAGGATAAAAGGTAAAAAAGGCCAGTTTGCACAGATAAACGTTGAGAACGGCTATAGTTTGAGGATAATAGTTCTGGGTGAGTAACATTTCTTCCTCTCTATGCGTCTTATTTGTGAAAATATAAAAAAGAGGATAAATATGCGTAAGGTTTTTGTCTCTCTAATCATATTGTTGGTAGCCAATATGAGTTTTGGCCAAGTTTCTATCACCGGTCAGGTCAAAGATGCTGGGAGCCGTCGTCCTATTGCTTTTGCCTCTGTTATAGTGTTGAATGATAGGGATAGTGCCATATCTATGGCCATGGCAGATGACCGTGGATTTTTTACCCTACAATTGAAACAGGGAAAATATTCTATTCTGCTGCATTACCTTGGTTATGATGATGACACGTTGCATGTTTTTGTGGATAATGACCGTCAGATAGGAGTCGTTTATCTCACTCCCAGGACTGAGCAAATACAAGGTGTTACAGTCAAGACTAGCAAACGGAAGATTGACTTGGACCGTCAGGAAGTGATTATTACCAGAGAAATGAAGTCCCGTGCATCTAATGTCAATGAATTGCTCAACCTGGTTAATGGCGTGACTTATGATCGTTATAACAACCGGTTGTCAGTAGATGGTCA
>JALVRO010000337.1 GCA_027031265.1 Bacteroidales bacterium
TATTACAACTACAATTATTATAATGATAATGACCAAAATGACGACTGGTCATGCAATTATTATTCAAATAATCGGAATGACACACACTACGGACACAGAAATAATCACAGAAACAATAGCAACCACAATGGTCAAGGGAATGGTCGTGCACGTACTTATGAACCACGTGGACAAACAGGAAACGTCACACATATAGGACGCTCACACACTCGAGGAACAAACGTAAACCGTGGATCTTCATCAACCCCACGCACACGTACAATTACTCCACGAAATAGAAACTTATCTAATCCTCGCAATAGATCAAATCCCCGTCAATACAACAACCCTCGCAATAGAACATATAATCCAGGTACTCAACCACGTAGCCGCTACAATAGAACAACACCTCCTACACGGGAAAGATACAACCATTCAAGAACATATAACAGATCTAACACTCAGCTGCGAACACGTTCCCCGCATTACTCAAATCCTCGTCAGCGCTCTAACCCACAACATAGTTACACACCACGCAATCGTTCTTTTAATAACACTCCACGTATTCCTCAGAAGCATTACTCAAATCCTCGCACTCAGCCACGCCAGCGCACAACACCCAGACAACACAGCATTAAACCAAAGTCCACTCCAAAACCAAAAACTCGTACACGCCACTACACTGAGCTCTAATTTTTTTCAGATGAGAGACACAAAAGGCGGCATCTATCGATGCCGCCTTTTGTTCTGTTATTCACATAACACAATGCTTCACATGTCTAGATCAACAAAATTAAACTTCAATCCTGTCATAAATTCCAGGTCTTTACCCAGATCATAGGTATCATCATCCTCGTAATACCAGTTCACCACAATATTCTCAAATTCAAACTTTTCCTGTATCTCCTTGAGGATTCGAACGAAAAATTTAACCGAGATAGAGTTAATATAATCCAGTTTGAGGTCTATGATGATCCTGTTGTCCTTACCCCGATTGGGCACACGATTTAATAGCTTCTCGATAATTGGACCAAAAAATTCAACAGGATTCTCCGGTATACACCTACCCTCTATGTCGAGTACGTATAAATTCTGATCCTGGGGGTCAGCATATAATCTAATCTCTGGTGTCTTGTTAGTCGCAAGATATACAAATAAGTTTTTGCCTTTCATATCAGTACCTTTTGCTATCGCAAAATATTATTTTCGAAATTAATATAAAAATTTTTTTGTTTAAAACAAATTAAGATTTGCTACCATACCTGTTGCTACCACAGCAGCAGTCTCTGCCCTTAGACGTGAATGTCCTATTTTTATTGGCACAAAACCAGCATTCAGTGCCTGTTCCCGCTCTCCATCGCTAAAGCCTCCCTCCGGTCCTATTAAGATCAAAGTTTTCTTGTCTTCTTGATAAACGTCTATTAATGAATTTTTAGCATCACACAAAGCAATAAATTTTTGCTCATAGTCCATGATTATTAGCTCACTATATAATTGTGGATCAAATAATTTTGGCAAAAAAGCACGCAGCGATTGCTTGGCTGCCGAAATCAAAATTTTTTCCAATCGTTCAGGTTTAATATTATTTTTTTGTGCATACTTTGTAATAACAGGTATAATGCCAGTTACACCTATTTCTGTAACCTTCTCGACAAACCACTCATAACGTGCATTACTTTTCAACGGTGGCAATGCCACATCCAAATTATAAGGCACACGTCCAAAATCACTGTGTTTTTCCTTTATCTCCACGACAGTACCCCGTGTATCTGGCTGAACTATCTCGGCCTCATACATATTGCCTTGTCCATCTATCAGATGTATAATATCGCCCTTTTTGTGCCTGAGCACTTTGACACAGTGTCTAGATTCCTCTGGCGATAAGGTCACCATATTACCTGCTACTGGTACATAGAAAAGCTCCATTGCCCTATGATTTACAGTTTTTTACCATAAAGCTTCAAAAATCTGATAAGTTCATCAAACTCTGCCGTCCCAACAGTGAAATGCTTAACCATCTGACGTTGCTTCCTTGGCATCTGACTTATGTACTTCTCTGCTCTATTATCATACGAAGCTATGCGCATTGTGCCATTCTTGCCTCTAAACTGATACCAGAAGAAATACCACACATCTGGTTCTATCTCTATATACATCAGTATTCGGCTAATATCATTTCTCTCATAACGAAATTCCACATAGCCCGTAACATACACATCAAGCTCTTTGCCATTAATAGACAAAATTACAAAACGATTATGTCCCTTGGCTGTTCGGAAAGACACACGGTTAGGGTCCCATACTAGATTCAGGTCTGCCAAAACAATTGTACCACTGAGAGATGATGGCAGCTCCGCACTCTCCTCAAAATCTTGCTTTTCTTTCTCAGACTGTGCTGCCAGCATAATAGTGTTATAAAGATTTCTGTTCTCGTCAAAAAATACAAATTGCAAGCTATCGGTATTGTTAATATCCTTGGTTATATAATCGAGCACCCTTGTTGGGAAAGGAAAATCTAATGCTACTATAGTTGAATAAAGATTGTTTCTATCCTGGTCTAAATAAGCTCTGTAACGTCCCCAGGCTTTATATTTAAGCACATCGCCATAGTCTATCTGCCAGTTCACATTATTTTCACCGAACATCAAGCATCTCTTGTAATCATAAGCTATCATTGGTA
>JALVRO010000338.1 GCA_027031265.1 Bacteroidales bacterium
AGCGTGCCTCTATCATTGAAAGATTATAAGGGTTTTGCTCGAGCCAGGTAAGCAAAAGGTCTACGAGTTTTTTTGTGTTGCGTGATAAAGTATAGATGACATAAAGCTCATTGTAAAATTTTTGCCCACTGACGCGTTGTGCCCTGGTATAAAAAAGTTCGGCAAGGTCAAATTTCCGGTAGCTTATCAGTGCATTGCCTATTTGTACGATTTGTCCGCGATCACCTGGAGGACTATTAATCACTGATTTATATAGCCGTTCTGCTTCTGGCTGTTTACCCTCCAATTCATAAACATGTGCCAGGTCAATGAGAAAACTTTTTTGCTCAGGATGGCGCTTTATCTGTCGTTTGATGGCTTTTTCTGCTTTGGTATATTCTTTTTGAGCCGTCAGGCAACGCAGGTAATAATCAAAATAATATTTTGTGCGGCGCTGGTTATAAAGACGTAGGAACAATGGTGCCGCTTTTTCGTATTGCTTCTGGTTGTAATAAGAAATAGCTAGCTGCATATCATCCTGTGCACGAAGCGTGTTAAACGATATTAAAAACACCGACAAACTCAAAATGAACTTTGAAAAATTTTTCATAAACTTGCCTTTGCATAACTTTGCATAAAAATAGAAAAAATGGATATTCTTTGGTGGGCTGGTCCAGCTTTGTTAGCAGTAATTTTGGTTTATTTATTATTTCGTAGCCACAGAAACAAGCAGAGAATACTCACCCAGATAAATCTTCTCGACTCGCAGATTATAGCATTCGATGGTCAGCCTTATCGATACCTTGGCGCTGATCACAGGCATGTCTTTGTAGAAGATTTCCATGGTAAGGTCTCAGAGAAAACTATCAGGAATATCAAGCACATTAGCAAGCCACAAAAAACTCTTGTGTTTTATCTACCCGGACATGCAGACACAGATTTTCTATACCACAAGGTCAAAAATAATCCTTTCTTACCTGCTAGTGCTATTGCCCTGTGCGAAGAGGTAATAGCCGGCACACAGGAAAAACGTATGCGTTTGTGCATCAAGGGAATAAATGATTTTCAGAAAATAAAACACTTTTTGCAATATATCCAAAGCCACCTGCAATGAAACCACAGACAAAAAAAGAACTGATCAGAATTTTCTTTGCTTTTCTAGTATCCCTTGCCTTACTGCAAGTCGTAGAATTCTCCCCTGCGCTGAATATACTGATGTTTTTTGTAGTCTATATTATTGTGAGCCTGATAATTGAATGGGTGATAAAAATTTATCATAAACGAAAAAAGTAAAACTTTTTTAACCACAGGAAAATAAATCGTATTTTTATCTAATGATTAAACTCACTCTAATAAACTGATTCTATGGAACTACCACAAACTTTTCAAGACTGGGAAGAATTTTTTGCCCGCTATGATCAGGAAATGGCAGACAATCATTCTTATGAAAAAGACAAAATCGGACTGATGCAATTTGCCGCTGGTGAGCTTTTGCGAAATAATGATTACCAGGGTGCTAAAAATTTCCTTCAGCGTGCCCTCCAGATGGCCAAAAAAATACAGGACCACATATCACAGGCTGAGATACTGAACTCCCTGGCCCAGATTTTTTACAGCGAACAAAAACTAGAGGATGCTCTGTTATATATAGAGCAGGCTCTGGAAATCTTCAAACAACACCGTGGTGACGATTCTCCCGAAGTTGTGGATATGTACAACAATATGGCAATCATCCAGGAAGCAGCTGGCAATTATGATGAGGCTATCAGGCTAATGATGGAGAATATAAAGCGCGTCAGGGAATCGGATCAGTTCGATGACCTTTATCTGGCTACCTCTTACAACAATCTTGCTGGAATTTTCTGGTCACGCCAGCAACCACAGAATGCCCTGGAATACCTCGCCAAGGCTAAGGAAATAAAAGAGAACCTGCTTGATCCTGACGACCCACAGCTGGCTGAAATATACAACAATATGGCTCTTATCAATCTGAGCCTTGACAATCTGGGACAGGCAGAATATTATCAGCGCCGTGCAAACCAGATCATTGGGAAAAATAATCCCGTGAGTCATGAGATGGTCACAGGTCTGCGTAATATGGCCTTGATATACGAGAAGCAGGACAAGCTAATAGAAGCTCTCGATCTACTCAATCAGGCTATTACCCTGCTCAGAAAACTTTTCCCTTATGGTCATCCTGAGATTGACGAAGCTGAGCAGATTCGCCACAAATGGGAAGAACGGCTCTAGGTTATATAAATAGTGTTAATTATTTGAGTCACAAAGTAATACATAGAGGCTAAAACATTAGTACATGCTCTCTTTCTTCGGTAATGTAACAAAAGGTGTGGAGATACGCGCAGGTCTGACCACATTCCTGGCAATGGTCTATATTGTGCCTGTCAATGCTTATATCATGTCCCAGGCAGGTATGCCTTATGATGCCCTTATTACGGCTACAGCAGTGGTAACGCTCATAGCTACTGTGTTCAATGGTCTGTGGGCTAATACTCCTATAGCTATGAGCGTTGGCATGGGACTGAATGCTTATTTTACTTTTGGCCTGGTCAAAGGTATGGGCATACCATGGCAGACAGCCCTGGGAATCGTTTTTATTTCAGGAGCTGTGTTCCTGGTCCTGTCCCTGACAAAGTTCCGTGTATGGGTGTTGCAGAGCGTGCCAGTTGACCTGCGCCGTGCTATTAGTGCTGGTATAGGTGCTTTTATTGCATTCATTGGTCTGAAAGGCATGGGTGTGGTCGTTGACAACGCTGCTACATTGGTCAGCCTTGGTGATTTGTCTAATCCCAACGTACTGCTTGGCATCTTTGGTTTTGTAGTAGCAGCAGTGCTTTATGTGTGGCGTGTGAAAGGTGCTTTTATAATTTCAATTTTTGTGACATCAGCTGTGGCGTGGATAACAGGGCTGGCCCATTTGCCTGAGGCTCTTGTATCGCAACCAGCATCATTAGCTCCTGTGGCCTTTAAGCTCAATGTGGTATCAGCCCTGAAACTCAGTCTTGTGCCGGTTATACTGACATTTCTTATCACAGACATGTTTGATTCAGTGGGGACTCTGGCAGGTGTTGGCTTGCGTGCAGGCCTATTTAAAGATGATTCCCGTGAGCTGCAGCGTACTTTAGAAGCAGATGCTGTGGCTACTGTAATAGGAGCGCTGCTTGGAACTTCGACCACGACATCGTTCATCGAAAGCGCAGCAGGTGTCGAGGAAGGTGGCCGCTCAGGCCTGACAGCTATTGTGACAGGTCTTTTGTTTCTGTTGCCTATGTTTTTCTTGCCTGTGTTTCGCTCCATTCCTGCCAATGCTGTCAATCCTATTCTGGTTATGGTAGGTGTGCTGATGTTTAGTGAGCTGGGAAAGATAAATTTTGCCGATCCAGCAGTGCTCATTGCCTCATTCCTGACAGTTTTGCTTATGCCTCTGACTTATTCTATTACGCTGGGACTGTCTGCCGGTTTTGTGATGTATTTGCTTGTGCTTGTTGTTCAACGCCGTTGGACTGATATCAATGTGGGTGTGGTTACCCTGGCTCTGATAGGATTCCTTGCGTTTGTGTTCTCATGATTTTTTATCACCAGGGCCTTTTTTTGTTTAATAATTTTTTCAATATTGCACACAAATACTATTTGTTGACCGAGCCATGAAGGTAAATCTATTTGTACCATGCTTCATAGATCAGTTTTATCCAGAAGTAGCCGAGGCTACTGTCAGGATACTGGGCAAACTGGACATTGAAATAGTTTACGACAAGCGTCAGACTTGCTGTGGACAGCCTGCGTTTAATTCAGGTTATTGGGAAGAGACGCTCCGTGCAGCCGAGCATTTTCTCGATGTATTTGATAATGGACTGCCTGTGGTTGCACCATCGGCTTCATGTACGGGTTTTGTCAGACGTAATTATCATAAACTATCTGATGATCAGGCTTTTCAGCAGCGTGTAATGGATCTAAAATCAAGGATTTTCGAGCTCACTGATTTTCTGGTTAATCATCTGGGTGTTATAGACCTGGGTGCTAAGTTCGAGGCCCGGGTAACTTACCATGATGCCTGCACAGCCCTTCGAGAATATGGAATAAAGGAAGAACCACGTAGGCTTCTGGCTAATGTCAGGGGGCTGGAGCTGGTGGAGATGGAGCTGGCTGAGCAGTGCTGTGGCTTTGGCGGTACTTTTGCTGCTAAGTTCAAACCAATTTCTGTGGCTATGGTGCAGCAAAAAGTAGAGAGTGCGCTCGAGACAGGTGCTCAATATATTGTTTCGACCGAGGCCTCCTGCTTTCTTAACATAGGAGGATACATAAAAAAACAAGGCTTACCCATACAGACAATACACATAGCCCAGATTCTGGCTAACTTTTAGCAGTCTTTGAGGCTCAAAGCAATGTGCCTTCGTTAAGAGTTTTTTAATCTAAATTCACAATTTTTGTAAGTTTAATCTTATTTGCTATAAGTTGTCTATGGCGGCTTCCAGATATTTTTACAGCCTTTGTAGGTATCCAGTAAAATACATCCGGTTTTCCATAGTTCTCAATGATTGGCTTCCCAGTGTTTTTGAGCCAATCTACCAACCAATCCTTTTTTTTGATAAGATCTTCAACACTCCCATCTTTAGCAGGATGAACTTCAATGTAAAAAATTTTCTTATTATAACCCAGAAGGTAATCCCAGCGATTAGCATTTGGAAATTGTTTTTTTCAAGCAATTATCAAGGTCAACGCTACCTTCAAGGAGTCTTGTATTATTGCATATATAAATATTGTCTTCTTTAATTGCTTGTGAACCTGTTTTATAACAATCTTTTGTTTCATTTATTTTGCTAATGACTGTTTCGAATTTCATCATTCTGCGTTTTTGAGAATTATTTCATCTACTTTGTTTGAGAATTCCAATAACTCTCCCCAGGAGCTTACAGAGTCGTCTTCACTAAATGGGTCTAAGTCAGAAATATCTTGAGTTACTGTACCTTTAGATGTAGGTTTAAAGTAATAAACAGCTTTTTTTGCATCTATAAAATCATCAAAAATTTTATTTATGGTGTTAATGTCATAACTACTCTTGCTAATATCAAATAACTCGTATAAATCACTTTTGTCTTTAACAAAATTCATCACATAAACTAACTCTAATAAAGCTTGTGAGTGTGTTGTAATAAAGACTTTGTACCCACGTGATATTAAATCTATTACTGTCAAAAGCACGGCTTTTATTGCTTTGGGGTGTAATCCCATTTCAGGCTCTTCAATTATAACAGTTTTGTAATTGTCCTTTGTTGGTACTTTTGATGCAGGCATTAAATAATCTAATCCTAAAAGCAATGGTAAAAATTCCTTTTGCCCTGCACTCCAACTCATAAAATTCAGTTTATTACCAGAAACTTTAAGGATCATCCTGCGGGTTAATTCTAGTTCCATAACTTCTATTTTGCCAGAATAAATGGACTTTTCTAATTTTTCGCGAATTGAACCTTTTAATTTCCCTTTTCGTGGAAAAATTTCTCCTTTTTCATTTAAAATGAGCTCTTCGTTTACGAAACGTCTAAGATGTTCACTAAAATTACGGTAAATAAAGGGAATGAAAATGTCATATTCAGTAAATCCTTTTGGCATACCTTGGTGAACAGTTATAACCCTTTGTGCGGGTATGTAAAAAACCTTTTCTCCTTGAGAATAGTTATCTTTTCGTCTGCCACGGGTCTTACGATTTAAATTATCTTTTTTGCGTTGATGTCCATTAAAAATTACTTCTGTTTTTTCATTCCATATATTTTTGTATCCATAACCAAAATATAGGTTTAGAAAATTTTCTTTTTTCACGATAAGGTTGTATCTGTCCATAGTGTCTAGTATAAAGTCCTTGTCTATCAGTAGTTTAAACAACTCTAGTATAATACTTTTTCCTGTAGCTTGTGGGCCAACGAACAAGGTAAAGTCTCTAAATTTAATATCGACTTCTTTTATTGGCCCGAAATTTTTTACTTTTAGTGTGTCCATTATGGAAGGATTTGATATTTATTTATAAAAAAAGAAAAAATATAAGATTTTTCAAAATTCTACTTAGAACCACTCCTTTGTCTTCTGTAGTAATCCCTTCTGCAGCAAGCGTGCTGTGGGGACCTTGCAGTAATCTTTGTTTGTTAGTTGTTGTCAAAGGGCAAAACGTTTCCACCGCAAGCGCCTGCCTTCCACTGCAAGCGTGCCATGGGCACCTTGCAGGGAATATCAATAGCCAAGTCTCCCCAGAACAGTTTTTTGCTTCCATCTAGCACAGCTTGCGACGTCCCCTGACAGCCCTGGCGGGCTTATGGTAATGTAAAATTTGTTACGGCGATAAATGTCCGCATTATTATTTTAGTTTGTAATAAAAATTTTATTTTCGTCTTTCCTGGATTATTCTTCTTGGCATAAATCAAAAATCATCGTCCAATGTCAATAATACTACGCATTATAAACAACCGTAATTTTCTACTCATTGTTTCGCTTGTGCTGGGACTCTCTTTTGGCAGGGGAGCTAACGAACTAAAACCCTTGGTTTTACCTCTATTGGCTATTGTTATGCTGTTTTCGTCCACCTCATTCAAGCTCTCATCCCTGCTCAACTACCGTAAGTTTATTCGTATCACACTGGTCAGCTTTGTGCTTAATTATGTTGTGTTTGGTATAATAACCCTGGCCACATCACATCTGCTTTTTTCTGACCCGGCCTTGCTTGCTGGCTTTGTGGTCATAGCAGCTACTCCTCCTGGTGTGGCAATAATCCCATTCACAGTGATGTACAAGGGAGATGTTAATTATTCTACAATTGGTGTGCTTGGAGCTTATCTTTTGGCCATTGTCGTGTCTCCTGTGATTATTAGAGCCTTTGTGCCGGGTGCCAATATTGATCCATGGAAAATA
This sequence comes from Bacteroidales bacterium, assembly GCA_027031265.1. Classification (GTDB taxonomy): domain Bacteria; phylum Bacteroidota; class Bacteroidia; order Bacteroidales; family S143-33; genus S143-33. Next base: position 6,892 of record JALVRO010000338.1, read on the forward strand.
GTTTTGATAATGGTTGAGGTGATTCTGCTGCCACTCTTGTTTTCGCGTATATTGCTGTGGAATAAGGTTTTCCCTGTGGTGGAGAGGATTAGAGGCAAGATGGTAAACTGGGGCTTTGCTCTGATTATTTATACAATCGTGGGACTCAACCGTGGTGTTATTTTTTCTGATGTGGAACTACTGCTCAAGGTTTCATTGGTGTTTGTCCTGGCTATGTTTGTTCCTGGCCTTGTCTATGAGTTGTTGTTACGCAGGTCTGTGAGGTACGAAAGGCGTGTTTCACAAAGTCTGATGCTAACTATAAAAAGCTCTGGTTTTGCAGCAGGTACAGCGCTGGCTTTGTTTGGCTCAGAGGCTGCTTTGCCTTCGGCTTTTATGGCTGTGTTTGTGTTGCTATATCTGATAGTTGCTGGAATGGTGTATAATCATTAGTCTAACCATTCTATTTTCAGGCCCAGGCGCTCATTAATAGGTAGACAGAAATGTTCACCCCTGATAGTCAGGTACATCTGGCCTCTGGCATAAAAGCAAATATCTTCTTCGATAGATTGCCCCAGAAGGCTAATGGCCATGTTCATGTTGTCAATTGTGACAGAGAAAGGTAGATTGACATGGGTCATCTCATTTACCCAGTGCCTGCCAATGTGAACTTTCCCCATCGCATGATCGTAACGGTCAAAGATGGTCAGCTCCACTGAATCAATATTATAAGATAGAGGAAAGTCATTTTTCAAGGTCAGCACAACAGACAAACGGCTGGTAAAATAGTCCACATAATTCAATCTTACTGAGTTTATTGTGATTAATTTTTCGATGTTATACGTGTTAATGCTTGCCCTGAGAAAATCCACAGGTCTGAGCCATAGCTTTTTGACATAAAAAACAGGTAAAAGGGGCGAAAGATTCAGTTTGGCTTTGATAAGGAAAGTCACAGGCACAGAGTCCAGTTGTTTTTGCTGGTTAAGGATTCTATGAAAATTACGGTAACAAATAATCACCGGCTCATCATGCAATGCCACAGTGTCATGTGCTTTCAGAAATAAAGGCCCCTGAATAGAGCCTCTACCAAGATAGCGGGGGCCTACATAAGCTCTGTATTGCAGCTCATCCACACGAAAACCGAAAAAATTAGGGTTGTAAACATGTGCATCAACACGTGTCTCAAGTCGCAGATCTGTATTACGTTCCACACGCAGAGTGTCAATGCTTGTAATCTGCGGGAAGCGGGGAAGTAATGCACAGCTA
>JALVRO010000339.1 GCA_027031265.1 Bacteroidales bacterium
GGCGGACTGAGACAGTACCGCTCTCTGCTTCTTTCTCACCTACGATAAGCATGTATGGAATATGCTTAATTTCTGCATCACGTATCTTACGTCCCACTTTCTCATTACGGTCATCCACAAATACACGAAGATCAATGTCAGTGAGCTCGCGCTCCACCTGACGTGCATAATCCAGAAATTTATCGCTGATTGGCAGTATAGCTACCTGCTCTGGTGTTATCCACACAGGAAATTTACCGGCTGTATGCTCAATGAGTATTGCCACGAAACGCTCCAGCGAACCAAATGGAGCACGGTGTATCATAACAGGTCGGTGAGGCTTGTCATCAGCACCAATATATTCAAGCTCAAAACGTTCTGGCAGGTTATAGTCCACCTGAATTGTACCAAGCTGCCAGCGGCGGCCCAGAGCATCACGCACCATAAAATCAAGTTTTGGCCCGTAGAATGCTGCCTCGCCCAGCTCAACAGTAGTCTTGAGGCCCATCTCCTCTGTAGCCTCTATGATAGCGCGTTCTGCTTTTTCCCAGTTCTCGTCTGAGCCAATGTATTTTTCTTTATTGTTTGGATCACGCAGGGATACCTGTGCAACAAAGTCTTTGAAGCCAAACACATCAAACACATAAAGCACGATCTCAATGACTTTCTTAAACTCGTCCTTGAGCTGGTCAGGTGTACAGAAAATATGTGCATCATCCTGGGTAAAGCCACGCACACGTGTCAGACCATGAAGCTCGCCGCTCTGCTCATAACGGTAAACAGTACCATATTCTGCCAGCCTGACAGGTAAATCTTTGTACGAACGTGGCTTGCTACGGTATATCTCCACGTGGTGTGGACAGTTCATTGGCTTGAGCATATATTCCTCAGTGCCGTCTGGAGTGGTGAACGGCTGGAAAGAATGCTCCTTGTATTTGGCATAATGGCCAGATGTCTCATAGAGGTTTTTGTTACCAATATGCGGGGTAATAACTTCCTGATAGCCATATTCGCGCTGGAGGCGTGAGAGGAAATCTACGAGATTCTTGCGCAGTACTGTACCGCGTGGCAACCACATTGGCAGTCCCAGACCTACGCGCTGTGAGAAATAGAAAAGCTCCATTTCGCGTCCAATCTTTCTATGGTCACGCTTCTTTGCCTCCTCGAGCATAACCAGGTACTCGTCAAGCAATTTTTTCTTTGGGAAAGTAATGCCATAGACGCGTGTCATCTGCTGGCGTGAAGCATCGCCACGCCAGTAAGCAGCCGCAATATTTAGCAATTTAACAGCCTTGACATATCCTGTGTGTGGAAGATGTGGACCCCGACACAGGTCTGTGAAATCTCCCAGCTCGTAGAAAGTAATAGTGCCATCCTGCAGTTCACTGATAAGCTCCACTTTGTAAGGGTCTCCTTTTTCCTGGTAATACTTGAGAGCCTCATCCTTTGGCACATAACGACGAACAAGGGGGTGTTTCTGGCGTGCTATCTCGATCATTGTCTGTTCAATCCTGGGAAAATCTTTTTCTGATAGCACCACACCCTCTGGTAGTTCAACGTCATAATAAAAGCCATTCTCTACAGCCGGGCCAATACCGAATTTTATGCCGGGATATAATTTTTCAAGAGCTGCTGCCATCAGGTGTGCTGAGGTATGCCAGAATGTATCTTTACCTTGTGGGTCATCCCATGTATAGAATTTTATTTCTGCATCTTGCTCTATAGGGCGTGTCAGGTCCCAGGTCTGGCCATTGACACCAACGGCCAAAGCCTCGCCTGCCAGTTTGCCACTAATAGACTTGGCTATTTCAAGCCCTGTTATTCCTTCGTGATACTCTCTTTTAGATCCATCTGGGAATGTGATAGTTATCATCGTTTCTTGGTTTTAGGTTATAAACATCATGCAAAGATATAGTTTTTATGAAGAAATGTAAAATTTTTAACTGATTATCAACTAAGAATAATTCTAAATCTCCGGCAAGATAGAGATATCACATATAGATGTCAGACTGAACGAAAATTTTTTCTCCTTTACGAAAGTGTCGCAAGATACCTCCGACTCGCAGGGATACATTGCAAGGTACCTCCGGCACACTTGTATTCTATGTTATTTGCAAACGAAAAAGTATTAAATTTTTATGATTTAGCGTAAGCAAGGGTATTAACGTAAGGCGAACGGCGTTTGACAAGGGAAGTGGGGACTATTATTAACAGCTTGCGACTGGGATTAAAGAAAGAAAGTTATGACAATTGTCATAAAATCAAAGTGGCAAACTAGCTATTTTTTGCAAAAAAAAATAAAAATGAGAAAAAGTCTTAGAGCTCTGGAGATTTTAATAGGACTTGTGTTTGCATTCTCCGGTTTTGTAAAAGCTGTAGACCCACTGGGCACCAAGTATAAGCTGATAGATTATTTCAGCGTCCTGCATCTGGATTTTATGAGTTCACTTGCCTTGCCTCTTGCTATTTTGTTAATAAGTGTGGAACTGCTGGTAGGTGTAATGTTTTTATTTAACCTTCTACCCAAGATAGCTCTGTGGTTGTCGTCATTCCTGCTTGCTGTGTTTACTCCACTTACACTATTCCTGGCAATAAAAAATCCAATCCTGGACTGCGGCTGTTTTGGTGATGCTCTTCATCTGACCAACTGGCAAACTTTTGGAAAAAATATTGTATTTGATTTAATCATTATCATTCTGTGGGTAAGCTATAAAAATCTCAAATCATCCCTGGCCAGGGAGAGACAATGGATATGGAGTAGCGTAGCTCTCATTGTTATCATCCTTTTTCAGGTATATAATCTAATGTTCCTACCTGTAATTGATTTTCGTCCTTATAAAGTAGGGACAAATATTCGTCAGAAACTATCGAGCAGCCAGGATCAAACGCAGTACAGGTCAGCGCTTATTTACAAAAATATACAAACAGGAGAAGTCAGGGAATTTGACGAAGATAATGTGCCATGGGAAGATACCAACTGGGTATGGCAGGAGACAAAGACAATTGTGGTCAAAAAAGGTAACGAAACAGGTATTCACGATTTCTTTTTCTATAATACTGAGCACCAGGACATAACAGACAGTTTACTTAGTATTAAAGAACCTGTATTATTTATCATTTCGCCTGACCTGAGCAAAGCCAATCCAGAGGGGGTACAAAAGATTATTATATTAGCCAGACAGTTTACTTCTCTTTATTATCCTGTAGCATATCTAGTAACAGGATCTACTGACAATAACATAAATGAAATGAAAAACAGGCTCAGATGTAATTGCATAGAGATTCTAAGCGCTGACGAGACTATGCTCAAGACTATCATACGCAGTAATCCAGGAATTATTATTCTCAGAGACGGCCAAATTTTAGGAAAATATAGCTGGAGAAAAAATATTGAAAAAATCTTAAACGATATTCACTTAAAACTACAAGAAATTAATAATCAAATAATTGAATAAAAAATTTGAAGGATGGCAGATGATTAATTACATTAAAATAATTCTAATTTCGCAAAAATAGTTTTGATATTAAACCGAATTACTTATTTTTACGTACTAACTATTTAAAAATATGCCAGAATAGAAATTGATGTCAAAAAAGTTATTCTTTTTAATTCTGGGGGTAATTAGCATAGCGAATATTTGGGGTAAAAATTCTGAAGCCTACAAGGGAGTAATAGATGCTAGGAAGGTTGACTTCCGCAACAAAGCTCTTGAGCTAAGAGGTGTATGGGAGTTTTATCCCGGTCAAATGCTGTATCCATCTGATTTTAATAGCACAGATCCATTACCTGGTGTCAAATATGTTATTCAACCATCCTTTAATATATTCAGAAAGTTCAACAAGTATCACTGTGGTACACTTCGTCTAATAATTTTAGTAAACAATGAGTTTCCTGACTCTATTTTTTATCACACAGGTGTGACGTATAGCTCTGCCTCACATTTTATCAATTATAGACAGGTTATCAGCTTTGGCACACCTTCATGTGACAATAATGAAGTTGATATTATAGGTAATAAAATATTGATTATAAGAGACATACACCCATTAACAGACAGTATAAACCAATTTAGATATATTCAAATAATCATTCAGACAGCCAAACATTCAAAAGGTTTTATTTCTGGCATAAAATATCCTCCTCGTATTGGGTCTGAAAAGAACTTTCAGAGATTTAGTCTCCCTTTTGCTTTTTTCAACCTAGGACTGTTATTCTTTGCTTTGAGTCTGGCTATAATTTTCACTTTTTACTATTTCATTAAAAAGCATTATAAAAATCGTGCGAAATATTTTTTCTTAATCATACTGGCTATTTCCTCATCGATTAAAATAATCCTTAGCAATAAAATTTTTCTACCACCTTTGCCAGCAAATCTCTTTGTGGATATAGGTTATTTAAGCATAATAATTAATTTTTATGCCCTGGTACATTTCCTTTATTATTACAAAAAAGGTCTGCTGACCAAACAATGCGCAATTAAATGGAACATTCTGGTAACTGCTGCTTTGATTCCTTTTATACTTGGAGCACTACTACATCTACCATGGCTCTCGACCATCAGCTATTACATTGTATTTTTGGTAGTCCTTACTATTTTGACCAGAGCTATTCTCCTCTCATTCAAAAATAAGAGTCCTTTTCTCTTCCTGGCTTTTTTCGCTAGCATGATAGCCGCTTTGCTAAACTTTATTAGTTTGATAGGGATAGCTAAGCTATATATATCAGAGGGTATGACATACTTTATTTTTCTGATGGCTATTGCTATTGACGAAGCTATTCAATATGAAAAAATTGTATTGCAGAACCGTCTCCTTGCGCATAGACTATTAGGAGTGAATAAGTATCTAAACAAAATTATTATCCAGAGAACCAAAAAAATTGTGGCGCAAAGTAAAAAAATGGAAAAAGTCAATCAGGAACTAAAGGCTCAAAACGAAGAACTGCTGAGAATTCAAAAAGAACTAATGGAGAAAAATGTCATCATTGAGTCCCAATCACGTGAGATAAAAGACAGTATCCGTTATGCACAGAATTTCCAGAATGGAGTATTACCATCTGAGCAGGAGATATCCAAATACCTGGACAACATCATTATATACTCACCCAAATACATTGTCTCTGGAGACTTTTATGTATTCAAGCATTACGACACTGCAGATTATATCGGAGTATTTGACTGTACAGGTCATGGAGTCCCTGGGGGGTTTCTGAGTATAATATCTTACAAGCTTATTGAGGAAGCTATCAATTACAGAGGCTTTGATAACGTGGCGGACATGATGAATTACACTAACCAGGAACTGATAAAACTAATGTCTGGAAGAGAGAATTTTGGTGATGGGTTTGAATTTGGTATTTTGAGAATACAAAAAATCAACAACTCTGACTATCACCTGACATTCTGGGGTTCTAGAAAAATACCGTTATTTTATTACGACAGCACCCTGGATCAGGTTAATAGGCACAGGTTAAAAAATCCAATGATTGGCACACAATATGAGCCTGTAAACCATATCGAAAAAATAGAAATCAGAGCAAAAAAAGAAGATATGCTTTGGCTGGTAACAGACGGCTATATTGACCAGGCAAATTCAGATAGACGTAAATTCGGCACTAAAAGATTTATAGGACTGCTCAACAAAATTGCAAGACTGAGTCTGAGTGAACAGAAAAAAATCCTCATACAGACTTTCTATGAATGGAAGGGAGAAGAGAATCAGACAGATGATGTCACAATAATTGGCATAAGACTATAAATCCACAGCTATTTTTCTCCAGCGCTGAAAATTCAGATAAAACGACCAGCGCGCTGACCATAGTCAGTGCGCTGGTCGTTACTGTTGTCAACTCATCGCAAACGAATCAACTTATTCATATCCACAGATAGAGCGAACCGGTAAGCATGGAATGGACGGAATGATGGATTTGCAGCCATAATAGTGCTATTAGCATATAAAGGTAAATATACCTTGATCATACCTAAAGAAAGACTTATCCCTGACTCTACCAGCCATTTGTCCTGTGGGGTATAAGCCACATTAACATAGCCCATTAAAAAGGCCAACTGCTTTACAGGCAATGTTGTTAAAATATTCATACCCGCAGACCATGGATAAAGAATCTGTGGGGTGTTGAGCATAAATCCTCCGTATTCCATAGCCACCTGGTTTCGCCATATAGATGTGCTATCATAGCGAGTGGCAAAGCCATGGGAATAATCAAAGTCTGTCTCCATGTTCATTGCCATTAATGGCGTATTCAGACCAACAAATGTGCGCACTCTCAATCCTGTATTCAGACTCACATAATGCACAGGCATAAAGTCAAATGCTGCTGAGGCCAGAGTCAGGTCTTGCCCTCCCAGCCAGTTCATAGGTAGATTGATGGCATGCATTGCCATGATTTTCATGCTAGCAGGATGCAGACGACCTTGTTTTTTCGCGGTCAGACGCACAGAATAAACCTTACGATAGGAAGCAGGCAGATCCTGAATCTGCACAAAACCAATTTTCAGATCCTTATGCCAGCGGCCTGAATTGTCCTTGTTCCACAAACCCAGCTTGAGATAAGCAGCCAATTTGCGCAAGCGATCAAATGAATAATCACCTGGTATAGCATAATTATCAGCATATATACCCAGACCAATCCCTGGCATACCATTAACAGGTGGACGGGAATATTTAACATACCCCATCAAAGACGGTGTGTGTGTCTTCAGGCCATAGAAGCCTGCAAAAGCATAGCTCAGTGTATGCCATGGCAGAGTATAATTGGTCACCATAGCTCCAGGCATTAATCCATCGACATAACGCAGATAAAGCAATGGCATGAGGCTGATATAGTTGTAGTCATAGGTAAACACCTTTGGCAGGATGGTTATTTTCGTCTTTTTATCAGGCCATGTACCTTGTGTGAAATTATTATAATGATTCATATCCAGCGTTATATTCTTTGGATCAATGCGGGTCACTGTTCTTCTCTGCGCAATTATCTTTTTTTCCCCTGTGGGTAATAAAACCCAGGAAGTATCCTTACCCGCTGCCACAATCATAGGAGCTTTGACCATACCAGTATTTTTAACCACCACACCCTCTTTTGTGGCTCTTACTCCATAATCAACAGTCTTGTTTGTACCAACCACATCATCGAAGAACCAGTCTACTGGCTTTGTGGCGTTGCTTTCAAAACAAGCTTTCAAATCCTCAGGATAAGGATGACGAAACTTCCATTTCTGATAAAAGCGTTGCATGATTCTATCAAACTCTTTCTGGCCAAGGTACTGCTGGAGATAACCCAGGGAGAATGCTGTCTTTTCGTACACATTCAGACCATAAGCAGTACTGGTGTAATCAGTAGCTTTCAGGTCCAGGGCCTGGTTCATACCATTATACGCAGCCAGCTTTAATAATTCTGGCACTGATGGCATATCCAAACCAAACAGTGACTCTGGTATAATGCCAGACAAGCCCTTCATGTGGGAATAACGGTGGTCATAAAAAGAATTAATCCCTTCATCCATAAAAGGATAACGTCTCTCATTAAACGCCAGGATCCCATAGAACCAGTTATGCCCTACTTCATGCACTATGACTGGCTCGAGACTATATTTTGAGCTTACCACAGTAATTGTGGGATACTCCATACCTCCACCTGCAGAAAGCGGGCCTTCGACTGCTGTGCACACTTTATAAGGATAATCACCCACCCATAGCGAATAATAATAAACAGCCGAGTCTACATAATTAACAGCATTTATCCAGTCAGATGCTGTATCTGTAAAAAATGCCCATGTCCAGACCTTCCGGCCACTGTGAGGCAATATGATGTAATCACTGCGTACAAAGTACTGGTCGCTCAAGAAAAATGCAAAGTCATGCACACTATCCTGTACAAACCTCAGGGTTTTCCATCTCTTTCCTGTGGGATAAGGCACATCCATAGCTTTATGGTCACCTAACTCAGCTCTCCATTGAAGCTCTGTATCTGATAGCAGATTACCAGTAGCAGCCAGAGCATATTGTGAAGGGAGAGTTATTGTCACATCATAGCGTCCAAACTCAGAGTAGAATTCTCCCTGATCCAGGTATGGTATAGGATGCCAGCCTTTGTTGTCATACACAGCAGGTTTGGGATACCACTGGGACACAGCTATAACTTGATCGTCATAACCCATGCGTGAGGTGATACGGGGAATTTTAACAAAGAAAGGTGTGGTTATAACGACAGAGTCTCCTGGAGGCAGAGGCCTGCCCAGATACAGGATAGCAATATCTTTGTTGTGTTTATAAAATTGCCATTTGAGATGAGTCCCATTAGCAACGAAATCCAATGAGTCTATATAGCCATGATACCCGTTGCCGCCGAATCTAAGTTTTTCGCGTCCCATGGCTGTAATCTGACGACACAGGGCAGTACCTTTTTGATAAGCATTAGGCCACAGATGAATATACAAATAATGCAGGGTATCAGGAGAGTTGTTATAATAAACCATTTTCTCAAATGCAGACAGGGTTTTGGCAAAGGGATCAATATTAACCTTTATGGTGTAATTAACCCTCTGTTGAAAATAATTTTTCTGAGCAAAGCCTGAAAACACCAGGCTAAAAGTCAATAACATAGCAAGAAATTTTTTCATATCTTTGTGGATTTAAATTTAGTTTTAATATGGCCAAAATATTTTATATTCTATAATCCCTGGAACCTTTAAAAGTTTTGATTAATGAGTTTACGGTCTGAGTTTTATTTAATATTTTTGTCTACAAATCATTGGACTAAATGAGGTATAACAGACAAATATTTGTCAGGATACTGATATACATTTTAGCTTTTTTAGCATTTTTACCTGTAATAATACTGGGTATTTTGCAGATACCGCCCTTGCAAAAACAGATTAGCCGCAGGATAAGCACTACTCTTACCCAGGCACTCAATACTGAGACGATCGTTGGCAGGATAAGTTACTCTCTGGATAACAGATTCGTCCTAAAAAACTTATACATAGAAGATTACAATTTAGACACGCTTATTTTTGTCAAAAAAATCAGGGTAAAAGTCTGGGAGATTTTTCGTGATCAGTTGAAATTCTCTCGCTTTCAGATTGATGGACTTAAACTAAGAATACGTCAGGACACAAATGGTTATACAAATCTGTTGGTCTTTCTGGATAATCTACCAACAAACCCACAAAAAGAGCCAAAACAAAAAGGACAAAACATTAAGATTAATGTCCGCCAGATCGACGTACGTAATTTTGATATCTCCTATACCAGCCTTCTGGACACTGTGATTCCGGGCAAGTTTGACCCAAAGAATTTTCATATCAGACCACTTAACCTGACAATCAAAAACTTACAGATCCTTGACTCGGTTTATTCATTCAACCTTTATGACTTCTCTTTCCATGACAGGGAGAGTGGCTTTACTATAAAGAACATTAGCACAGATTTTCTTTTTACCAACCGGCAGCTCAGACTAAAAGATTTCACACTGGACCTATCCCAGAGTCATGTGTATTTACCAATCTTTCAGGTGCATTACGACAGTATTAACCAGCTATCAGATCCGCAGAGCCTGGAATTTTTGCTAATAGTAGATCCCTCTACAGCAATAAAATCTACTGATATTCAATACTTTGCACCAGACCTAAAGAATAATATCTTTACCTTACGGATAGGAGTGACAGTTTTTGGCTCCATGGGTAATATAAACATATTACCTTTGTCCGTGGAGTTCGGGCAGGGAACACGACTGAAGGCCAATGCCCACATTATTGGCCTACCTGACCTGACACATACTTATCTTGATATTAGCTTGGATACAATACAGTTCTTGCTAAGGGATATTACTTCCATACGCGACACCAGAGGTAAACCAATAATTACACTACCAAAGAATTTTTACAAAATATCGGCATTTAACGCTAATGGCAAAATAACAGGGCTGATTAACGACTTCAGTGCTTTTTTGAATTTTAAGTCCAATCTAGGTGCCATTAACACACAGGTAGATGTCAGCACCATCAACGAAAAACACATAAAAGGTTACATACAAATTGATAGCCTTCATCTAGGACAAATACTTGACAACAAAAAACTTGGGAAAGTAACCCTTGCAGATACTTTTGACATCTATATCCAGGGCAAGCAACTATGGGGTGCATCCCAGGGGCAGGTATACAGCATTGACTTTAATGGGTATAGATACCATAATATCTCTGCTAATGTCAACTTTGACAACAAAGACCTTTCTGCTATCCTGAAAATTCAAGATCCTAACCTAGCCCTCTTGTTTCAAGTTATTGCCAATAACAAAGGCAAGCAAGGCTATCATACAAAATTTGCCTTTAATCTCAATACACTAAATCTTTACCCACTCCACTTTGATAAGGAAGACCCACATGCCAATATGGTCATGGGTATGACAGGTGAGCTTTCTGGCCATGATATTAATGACTTTTCCGGTAAAATAGCCTTTTCCAGACCCCTGGTCTATATCAAAAACCTGGAAAAAATAGAAGTCAGACAATTTGAGTTCAACTCTATACTCAAGCAATACATTAATGGTTTGCCTTTCAAAGAGATGTTTATCAAGTCTGATTTGTTCGATGCTTCGATGATTGGTGTGTTTGAGCTAAGTTCTATGAGTTATTATTTTCAAAATCTGATAGCATATTTTCTTCCCAGCCTATCCAAGAGTAAAGAAACTGTCAATCTATTTAACACTAATAATCAGAACATTGGAGCTAACCTTATAACACAGATTAACTTCAAAGACATCAACCCCATAACTCGAATTTTTGCTCCCAGTATCACATTGGCTCCGCATACCATTGTCCAGGGTATATATAAAGCCTTGGACAGAACATTCATACTCAAAATCAACAGTGACTCCCTTCTGTTGGCCAAAAATATCTTGATAAAACCACAAATCACTATAAACACTAGCGATGATACGCTTAAAATAAACTTTACCTGTGAAGATGCCCATTTTGGAATATTTAGATTTCAAAAACTCAGCTTCTGGACAAAAGGCAAAAACGACACTATCAAATACGGCTATTCCTGGAAAAATCAAGCAGAAAAAACAAACTTAGGTGTAATAAAAGGTAATATTACTCTCTCAAAACCAGGACCACAGGATACTCTCATGGTTAAAAACAAAGTCACACACGATTCTATCTTCATAAACGGGGTACGATGGGATATTCGAGAGCTGGCTACAAGTATAAAGAAAAACATCATACAGATAAACAGCTATTTCCAGAATCCTGATAAACAGCAAGCTATAGGCATAATAGGTAAAATATCGCCTGATCCCAGGGACAAACTTTTTATCCGCCTGCAACTCTTTGATATATCGCAGCTCAACCCTCTTTTACACAAAATAAAAATAGAAGGGTTCCTTAACGGCAACACCCTGGTGCGTAACCTCTATGCTAATCCCATTATCACCAGCGATAATGTTATCAGCAATCTTAGGGTCAACGACGTAGACCTGCAGATGCTCACAGCAATCAGCCGCTATGATGCTCACAAAAACCTGGTCACCTTCAAGGTATTTACCGAAAAAAGCCTTGGAGAACTCAAGCCCAAAGACACTATACGCGAACGTTTCGTTGACATCAATGGCCTCTTTAACATAGAAAACAAAGAATATAAGGTTAATATCAATTTCCGCAAGTTCAAGCTAAAAGCCTTTTATCCTTATTTCCAGCAGATTATATCAGCAATAAGTCGTTTCACTACTATACACGGTAAAATTAATATTCAGGGCAAAGGCAAAGAGGTCAGTATGAAAGGAAACCTGGGAATTACCAATGCTACTTTTAAGCTCAGACCTACGAATGTGACTTACACTATTAATGGCATAATGGGCATTCATTTTAAGAACGACTCTATTCGTATTGACACCACAACGATCATAAGTCAAGGCGGTACCGGAAAAGCAAAACTATGGGGAGAGCTACACCGCAACCAGTTCAATGATTATGTTTATAACATCCGCTTTACCCCGGATACTTTCATGGTACTTAACCTACCTAACAACGGACAACAACCTTTCTATGGTAAAGCCTTTGTCTCTGGTAATGCTAGCATCATTGGTATTGGAAATAGCATATCCCTGGCAGCTGACCTCAGATCTGAAGAAAATACAGACCTTACTTTTCTGGTTAATTCCCCTAAGAAAATATCAGCTTCAGCAGACTTTATAACATTCGTGAACCCAGATACTAACTTGAATCCCATGGCCAACGCCAGACAGGTAAAAAAATCAAACCTGGACCTGAACATAAACCTGGAAGTAAACCCACAATCAAAATTCGCTATTGTCATCGACGAACAAACAGGAGAAAAATTACTCATACAGGGTAGTGGCCTGCTTAATATCAAGCTCAGCCCTTACGGTGACTTCCTGCTCTCTGGTGCATTGACTATCGAAAAAGGTGAATACAACTTCACTCTCGAAAATATTGTTAATAAAAAATTTCAGCTCAAACCTGGTAGTACAATCAAATGGAATGGTAGCCCACAGGACGCTAATCTGGACCTTACAGCCGTTTACAAAGTGACAAAAGCCAACCTATATGACCTCACTTTAGATGACAATTACTGGAACGTACGTACACCTGTCAACTGCCTGATACACATCAAAGGCAAACTTACAGAACCAGAAATATCCTTTGACCTTGACCTCCCAAAAGCAGACCAGCGTATAATATCCCAGGTTAATAACCTCGAAAGCGCCGAAAAAACAAAGCAAGTCTTGTCTTTGCTGATAATTGGTAAATTTCAGCCCCTACCAGGTCTCGCTTTTAACCCAAACCAGCTCACACAGAATACATCTGCTGCCGACGTGCTTTCTTCCCAGCTCTCAAACCTTATCTCTAGCATAGACCCCAACCTGGAACTGGGACTTAATTACCAAACAGCACAGCAGGGTGGACTTACTCCCGAACAGCTCGAGCTGGCTCTGTCATATAAACTATGGAACGAACGAATCATCATAAATACTGATGTGGGTATTGGCTCCAATGGCCCCACTATCAACAATAATGCAAACCAGTTTATCGGAGATGTAGACGTAGAAGTCAAACTCAATAAGAGAGGCAACGTGCGCCTGAAAGCTTTTAACAAGACCAATCGTAATGAATTCTTTGACAAAGGACCATACACTCAAGGTGTGGGTGTCTTTTTCCAGAAAGACTTCACCTCACTAATACCACGGGAAATACGCAAAAAAAAGGCACATGAAAAGAAAAAACATAAAAAACGACACACTCCAGATACCACAAAACAATAAACCCACAGCCCGGTCCATTAAAAGAAAACTTTTAAAGATACTGGCTAGAATTATAATTGCAGTCTTGATTGGTATTCTGGGCTTCTTTCTGGAGCAGGTACACAGACACAGCCAGTGGGAAAGCCCTCCACTGGAACCTCCTTCGGAGTCTGGAATACAAGCAGCAATTCACTTTTATGGTGATCAGGTCAAAGAACTGAGCCAGAAATATGATCTACCTTATTCCTATCTCATGGCTCTCATTATGCTTGAATCCTCAGGCAGACGCAACCCAAAACCCCGCTTCGAAAAAGGTGTTTACAACAAACTAAAAGCAGTGCGTGACGGACGCCTATCACACTACGAAAACATCACACAACAGGACCTCCTCGGTATGGGTGACCGGCAGCTAAAGGACCTGGCCAGATCATGGGGGCCTTTCCAGATCATGGGTTACAAAAGTCTGAAAATGGATATAAGTGTACATGACCTACATAATTACAAGGCTCTCGAAAACGGTGTGCGCTGGATAAACAAAGAATACGGCAACCTACTAAGACAGGGCCGATATAGAGATGCTTTTCATTATCACAATACAGGTCATGTAATACCCCATGATGGTAAAACCTATACCACAGACCCTTATTATGTCGAGAAAGGTATAAAATATATGAAAATATTCGAACAACTATCTAAAAGTACAAAAGAATATAAATAACATGGCACGATATCTCATTCAGCTTGCATACAAAGGAACTAATTTCAACGGCTGGCAGCGACAAACACACGCTAAAGCTATTACTATACAGGGTTCCCTCGAACACTCCATGTCGCTCCTGCTCAGTGAAAAAATACAGACCATTGGAGCAGGCCGCACTGATACAGGTGTGCATGCTAGCTTCTATGTCGCTCATTTCGACACTGAACAAAATCTCGACCCTAACAGGCTGACATACAAACTAAACTCATTCATCAACAAAGATATAGCTGTTATTAACATAAAAAAAGCTCCAGACAAATTCCATGCGCGTTATGATGCACTTAGCCGTACTTACAAATATTTCATCCACACACACCCTAACCCTTTTATCAAAGAGTTCTCTCATTATATTCATTATCCACTGGATCTGGATAAAATGCAAAAAGCAACACAGGCTCTTTTCGATTATAAAGACTTTAAAGCATTCAGCAAAGCCCACTCTGGAACAAAACATTATCTGGTAGAACTTCACGATGCTCACTGGACACAGGAAAATGATAAAATTATCTTTACAATCAGCGCTAATAGATTCCTCAGAAACATGGTCAGGGCTATTGTCGGCACAATGCTAGAGATTGGCAGGGGTAAACTCACCATAGACGAAATGCGCATGTTTCTTGAGGCCCGCAACCGCCGTCTCTCTACTTTCACAGCACCTGCTAATGGGCTATTCCTTACTGATATAAAATACCCACAACAAATAGAATCCCTTCTGGACAAAAAACTAAAATTCTTTTACGATGAACACATTTAAAGTCAAAACATTAACTATCGCACTAATTGTCGTATTAATGACTACCTTAACATTTGCACAGCAAAGCCTTTACCGGAAAGCCGTCAAAGAATTTACCCTGGGTTACGTGGATAAAGCCCTTCAAACAATAAACAAAGGTCTTTCACAATACCCAGACTATGACAAATTCTATTACCTCAAGGCCAAAATCTACTACCAGAGAGACAACAAAAAAATGGCCATCGAGCCCCTGAAAAAATACTACTCCCTGTCTCACAACCCCCTAGCTCTCAGCGAAATAGGATATATATACTTTGAATTAAAAAATTACAAACTTGCAGCCAACTACTTCACAAAATATATAGAAAGTGGCAAAGCACAGGACACCCCAGGTATACAGCACATGATAGAAATAGCACTATTTCGTGACTATGCTTATTCTCATCCCGTGCCTTATAATGCACAAAAACTACCACCATCCATCAATACCAGATGGGATGAGTATTTCCCAGACATTAGTGCCCGTGGTAAGCTCTACTTCACACGCCGTGCACAAAACGAAGACATCTACTTCTCACAGAAAAAACAAAACAATTGGTCAAAGGCCGAACCATTCAAAATCATCAATACACGGGCACAGGAAGGAGCCTGTAGTATTAGCCCAGACGGCAAAGTAATGATATTCACCCGGTGCACAGAATCAGACGGCTGCGACCTGTTCATTACAACGCACAAAGACGGGAAATGGACCACTCCTCAGCGCTTACCCAGACCAATAAACACAGAATACTGGGAGTCGCAGCCATGCCTGTCCAATAACGGACAAACCCTATACTTTGTCAGTAGCCGCCCAGGCGGAAAAGGGAAACTAGATATATGGGCCGTTGACTACATAGCCGGCAAATGGACACATCTACGCAACCTCGGAGACTCTATCAATACATCCGGAAATGAAATGAGCCCATTCCTGCACTTCGACAACAAAACACTTTACTTTGTCTCTGACTTTCATCCTGGTCTGGGCGGTTATGATATTTTCCTTTCAAGATTCGTCCAAGGCCATTGGACAAAACCCATGAACCTGGGATATCCTATTAATACTGAAAAAGATGATGTAAGAATGATCGTAACCGCACTGGGCGACACAGCTCTTTTCTCATCACAGCTTGGAGGAAACCACGATATCTATCTGTTTAAACTATACAAAAAAGCCCGCCCAACCCCAACCCTCTTCCTGGTGGGATCTTGCACAAATGGCAAAACACATAAACCCCTCAAAGCCCAAATATCAATTATTAACCTCGATAACAACCAGGTTTATTACAAAAACAATATAGATAGCTTCCTGATCAGCATACCTATGGGAAACTTTGCCTTTTACGCCGAAAAACAAGGTTATACATTCGAATCAAAAAACTTCTCTACTCTGGATACAAACGGTGGTAAAAAATTCGTTTACGTTAATATCAAACTTTATCCTATTGAGAAAAACCTTGTAATTAGACTGCATAATATCTTTTTCGAAACAAACTCATATCTTCTAAAACCTGAATCTTACGTAGAACTAAAAAAGGTGGTGCGCTTTTTGAGAAATAACCCTAAGATAGCAGTTGAAATATCCGGTCATACAGACAGTATTGGCACCTATGAGTATAATATGCAATTATCTGAAAAAAGAGCCCAGGCCGTAGCAGACTATCTTATCAAACAGGGCATTGGCCCTGATAGACTACAGGTTAAAGGATATGGCTTCACTCGTCCCGAAGCTTCTAACAGGACAGAAAAAGGACGTCAACTGAACAGACGTGTGGAAATTAAAATTTTAAAAATATAAATTTTTGCAAATCTTTCAGTATTTTTGAAACAAAGTAAATTTCAAAAAAACATTTTTATGAAAATTAAACACATACTGATACTAATACTGCTGGGAGCTTTCAGCATCGCTTCTGCACAAATCAAACCACAAATGGTTATGGTCAAAGGCGGAACTTTTATGATGGGCAATCCCCGTACTAGTGGACCATACAAAGGAGACCCAGACGAGAAGCCTCCACACAAAGTACGCTTGCACAATTTTTATATCAGTAAATACGAAGTTACGGTCAAAGAATACAAACAATTCATTAACGACAAAAACTTCCACGAATTTAGCGCTTTTCGTGAGCATAAAATGCCTGACCCGCCTGATTCTACATGGTACCAAGGTCATCCCGGAGTTAAAGCATATTATGAAAAATCAGGCAAGAAATGGTGGGGATGGAAAGACAATCTACCAATGCAACATATTACATGGTATGATGCTGTTGCTTATTGCAACTGGCTTAGCGAAAAGCTCGGTTATGAGAAATGTTATTATGAAAAAGACGGCGGTATTTACTGCGATTTTACCAAAAATGGCTTCCGTTTACCTACAGAGGCCGAATGGGAATATGCTGCCAGAGGTGGTCAAAAATCCCATAATTACATATTTAGCGGTAGCAATAATTATGCAGAAATAGCATGGATCGACGAAACTACATATCTCACTGGCCCGCGCCCTGTGGGACTTAAAATGCCCAATGAACTAGGTATATACGACATGACAGGTAATGTATGGGAATGGTGCTACGACTGGTATTCTCCTATGTTTTATCAAAATAGCCCTGTGGACAATCCTGTAAACCAGAGACCTACTGGATACAAAGTCATCAGAGGTGGTGGATGGCACTACCGCCCAGAATATTCCACTGTCACAAGCCGTGACGGACCCAAACCTGGCTACACAAATTACAATTACGGCTTTCGACTGGTACGTAATGCTAAATAAATCATTTTCAACAAGGCTGTCTTGAAATACATATATTGCTCAAATTTATGAACTACTGGCCAAATATCTTTCTGGTTAACATTAAGTTAGCCTCACAACGCTTAGGCATTCTCTATAGTTAAACGTACTTTTTAAGACAGCATCGAACTTTTGCCTAAAACTTTAATCCAGGGCACATGAAAAAAATACTGATTTTACTGCTAATAACACTATCGTTGAACTTGTGGGCACAGCAAAATGCCCAGTACGACCTGCCAGAAATGGTCTTTGTCAAGGGCGGATCATTTATGATGGGTAGCGACAAAGGCTATGACGACGAGAAACCTATTCACAAAGTTATTCTAAGCGACTTTTACATCAGCAAATACGAAATTACTGTCAAGCAATACCGCCAATTTTGCAAGGCTACTGGCCACAAATTTCCATCCGATCCTGACCCTATGTGGTACGACGAACATCCAAATGTCGGCAAATGGATATGGCGTGACAACCATCCCATTGTTAATGTTAGCTGGTATGATGCCATGGCTTATTGCAAATGGCTCTCCAAAACCACTGGCGAAACTTATACCCTGCCAACAGAGGCACAATGGGAATATGCTGCCCGTGGCGGTCAAAAATCTCATGGTTATCAGTATGCCGGAAGTAACAATATCAAAGAAGTGGCATGGTACGACGAAACCACTTATGAGAAAGGCACCCGTCCAGTAGGTATGCTCAAACCTAATGAACTTGGGCTGTACGACATGAGCGGTAATGCTTTCGAATGGTGTCTTGACGGATATGGCCCTTATCCTTCCAGAACGCAGAAAGACCCTGTTCTTCATCCCGAATCAATGTATCGCGCTATACGTGGCGGATGTTGGTATTATTATGATGAATATTGTCGTATCACACAGCGCGATGGGCCCAAGCCCGGCCTAAAGACATTCTACTACGGTTTCCGTGTGGTAAAAGTCGCTGACAAAAAGAAAAAGAGAAAATAAGGGATGCGTTCATCCGGACGCTTTCTTTTTCCATCGGATAGCTTGAGGCCTGACTGATAATTATTCCCTCATACCAGTCAGTCGCTATTAACCGTCCTATGCCCAATAGCACACTTTCTACTTATTTACAGCATCTTTAGTACAAAGATTTAAAAAAATTTAACACAAAATTATTATACAATTGTGAGCTAAAAAATCACAAAGCAATGAAACGGATAATTCTTGCACTGCTAAGTCTAATGTTATCAGCCAGTCTTTTTGCACAGATACAGGGATATGTCCTGGACAAAACCAGCAACCAACCTTTACCTGGATGCCTGGTTAAAATCAAAGAAATTAACAAGGCCACTCTAACCGACGTCAACGGATTCTTTCGGTTTAACAACATACCCAGAGGTAATTTTACTCTGGAATTCTCTTATCTCGGTTATCAGGATACATTTGAAAAAGTTAAATATGAAGGTAAAACAGTCAATATTAAGGTCTTGCTTACTCCTTCGCTGATAAAAACCGAGGAAGTCATTGTAACTGGCTGGATACCAGGCAGCCAACACACTTCTGCGCTAAAGGTGGATAATATTAACCTGAATATCAAAGATCAGGTTATACCAAGCATACTTAGCTCTCTAACTTCAGTTCCTGGGGTAGATATTATCTCCAAAGGGCTGGGCATAGGCACACCTGTTATACGCGGACTCTCCCGAACTAATATTGTGGTGTTAAACAATGGGTTCAGAATGGAAAATTATCAGTTCTCCGAAAATCATCCTTTTTTCATTAGTAGGTTTGGCGCTAAGAAAATAGAGGTCATCAAAGGTCCTTCTTCTCTTCTTTATGGCTCTGATGCTATCGGAGGCGTCATTAATCTTTTGTGGGAAGATCCTGCTACTGTTGGCCATTTTAATGCAGACTATGCCTTTCAGTACAATACTAACACACGTGGCGTCACTAGCTCAGCAGGCATAAAGGCTTCATCAGACAGATTTTCGTGGGGAATAAGAACTGGTATCAATCTAAATGGAGATATGAGAGACGCACTGGGGCAACAGATAACTAACACCAGGTTTTTGATGGAAAACGTTAAATCTTTTCTGATTTTTAATAACGAGCATTCATCCCATAAATTTTTCTTCCAATATGATCGGGATAAGCTGGGCCTTAGTGTGGCCCCAGCTATGCATTTGGTACATGATAACAAACTTTTCCCTGAGAATTTTTACCAGGATCTTTCACATGTTTTTCTGGGTAATAAAAATACTTTTTTCCCAAATAGTTCAGCCACTGTGCATATCAATTTCTCTTATGAATTCAATCATCGTGGAATAACTGTAAGCAAAGCAGTCCCCATGCCTGTTGACATGAAACTGAAGAGTTTGACATACGAAGTTTACTTAACCTACGAACACAATCGTATCACTACAATCCTTGGATCTCAGGGCTGGGGTATACAAAACAATAATTTTGCAGCTACTGTCTTTCTACCAGATTACAAGACTTTTAACACATCTGCCTTTGGACTTGTCCGCTTTTTGCTAACTAGAAAAATCCATCTGATCTCTGGATTGAGATATGATTACACAAAAATCAATTTTTTACCAATCAGTGATACAACTACATCCCCAATCATTCGAAATTTCAATAATCTAAGCGCCTCTTTTGGTGGCACAATTCATCTGACACATAGCCTTTTACTGCGTTTCAATACAGCCACAGCATATCGCAATCCAAACGCAGCAGAACTGGGCGAGCTAGGAATACATGCTTATCGCTACGAAGTGGGAAACAACAACCTCAAACCACAACATAGCTTAGAGAATGACCTGAGCCTGCACATCCATACATCCCGCATCGTAGCAGATATTAATGTTTTCCACAACCGGCTGAAGAACTACATCTTCCTTGCACCTACAGCAGACACAGCTGACAATGGCATGAAAATTTACACATACAATCAAAGTAATGCTCTGATCTATGGCCTGGAAACAGGACTGAAAGCCAGCATCATCCCACAGCTAACATCCAGAATAGTTTATTCTTATCTCAAGACCCGTGACTCTCTTGGCAATCCCCTGCCCCTTATCCCGCAGAACAAGCTCAAAGCTTTCTTAATCTGTAAGATTAAGCACATAGGACCTGTAAAAAACTTTTCACTCACAGTCAATCCCGTCTACGCTTTTGCCTATCCAAACCCAGCTAACGGCGAGCAACCATCCAATGCTTATTTTTTGCTCAACATGTCTTTATCTGGCAAAATCCAGATTAACAAAACCCAGACTATCACTGTATTTGTCAATGGCTATAACCTGACAAACACTGTTTATTCTGACCATCTTTCCTCTCTTAGGGAAGTAGGTTTCTATGATATGGGACGTAATATTTCCTTTGGCCTGCACTGGATACTGGATAAAATCCACTAAATCTAAGACTAACGACAGCCCGTTACTGCATTTTTTCAACCAAAATAGCTCTGGAGATTGATGCTCCCCAACGCTGTAACGGGCTGTCTAACTTTTGATATTCTTCTAACAATCACTCCTTTATTATCTTTTGCAGGTATCTTTTCCCTTCTGTCTTTAGCTCAATAGTATATATACCAGCAGGCAAACCAGACAAATTCATAATTTTATCATTCAAATCTTTTTCTAAAACAACCTGGCCTTGAATATTATAAACCCTAATGTGTCCTCTAAGGGAAGAATATAAAGTATTTCTGGCTGGATTAGGATAAAAAATCTCCAACTGAGACTCTTGAAGAACTACACTATTCATACTCACAGGTGAATGATAATATATTTCCCTGGAACCCAGTATCCAGGTAGTATCATCCCCATTATAGAAAAGCCGCTCTCTAAGATTGCCATATTGATCATATTTCCATGACCATCTCCAGCAATAATACCAATGGTCAGAATTTGCATACCACATCTGGTTAGTATAATCTATTAGCCTGTTACTACCATCATAAGTATAAGTGTCACGCGATGAATTTAACCATGTATGAGTATCCGAATCCCAAAACTTAACCTGCCTATCAATAATATTACCTTTTGCATCGTGTTTGAAAACAACCATAGAATTATCTTCCCAACGCGACTCTAAACGATTCCAGAATTGTTTCAATACAGATAATAGAGTCCCATCAACATCATAAGTATAAATATATTGAAAATCATATTCCCAAGCCTGGGTTTGACTATTCC
This sequence comes from Bacteroidales bacterium, assembly GCA_027031265.1. Classification (GTDB taxonomy): domain Bacteria; phylum Bacteroidota; class Bacteroidia; order Bacteroidales; family S143-33; genus S143-33. The sequence continues at coordinate 21,744 of JALVRO010000339.1, forward strand.
ACGCTTTCACAATTTCGTTCACCAATTGATTTTTATCATTATAATAGAAATCCTGTCTCAACGAATTAACCCACGAAGAGTCTGACCAAGATTGCGAGACTATTGAGGTCTTCTGAGACAAAGCATTATAAGAATATATTTTCAGAAAATAATTACACCACTTACTCTGTTGCTCATCCCATTTTTGCATCTTTTCCTCTTTCAGACTATCAAAATCATAATAGGTATAAAAGTAGCGAGAAAGAGGAACCCATACCTGATTTACCCTGTCCCAGCCAAACTTTGTCTTCTCAATGCAATGGCCTTTTTCATCAAGCTTACAAACATATTTATCACCCAATAAGAAGCTATCT
>JALVRO010000340.1 GCA_027031265.1 Bacteroidales bacterium
GGCACTAGAAGGATAAGAAGATAATTTTTTTCATTGTACAGGTGTTTGACTAACTTTGTTTTAAACAAAAATAATTTATTTTAAACAAATTTACTTTTAAAATTTATCAAATGCGCATAGTATTTTTTGGTTCTGCTGATTTTGCAGTCGAGAGTCTCAAGCGTATTCTCGAAGCCGGATATGATGTCGTGGCTGTGGTCTCTTCGCCTGATAAGCCAGCAGGGAGAGGGCTCAAGCTCCGTCCTACACCTGTTAGTAGCTTTGCACAGCAGAAGGGCTTAGCTGTGTTCAAACCTTCCAATCTCGAGGACCCACATTTTTTGCAGCAGTTACGTGAACTTAATCCTGATTTGCAGGTTGTGGTAGCTTTCCGTTATCTACCCCGCCAGGTATGGGAAATACCTAGGCTGGGGACAATTAATTTGCATGCTTCTTATCTTCCGGATTATCGTGGCGCTGCTCCTATAAACTGGGCTATAGTTAATGGCGAGCAATATACAGGGGTCACAACATTTTTTATCAATGACAGGATTGACACTGGCAATATAATCCTGCGTCAGCGTATACCAATCAATGATACAGATACAGCAGGGACCTTGCACGACAGGCTGATGAAGCAAGGGGCAGATTTACTGGTGGAGACAATTAAGCTCATTGAGCAGGGTAAAGCACAGGTCATGGACCAGAAGCAACTGGAGCATGAATTTAATTCTTTACACACTGCACCAAAGATTTTTCAGGAAAATAGCCGCATAGACTGGACACGTCCTGTGCGCCAGGTTTATGACTTTATCCGTGGGATGAGTCCTTATCCTGGAGCCTGGAGTGTCCTGGAAGACCGTGCTACAGGCAAGAGGATAGATAATGTTAAGATATACTGGGCAGAGCCAATAAAGCAGGCGCATGACCTTTTGCCAGGGCAGGTGATAACTGATTATAAGTCTTACATGAAAGTAGCTACACCAGACGGATTTATAGATGTCAAAGAGATTCAATTACCTGGTAAAAAGAGGCTTAATATTGAGAAGTTTTTACGGGGGTTTAAGATGAAAGCACCTTTTTTTGAATAAAATTTTATACATTTGTGGTTACCACGCTAAAATTAGCATGATGAAGACATTGGACATAATTCTTAAAGTTTTTGAATATCAGGATCTGAGCGAGTTAGACGAACAAGATCGTAGTTTGGTACAACAGGCTATAGAGGCAGCCAGAAATGCTTATGCTCCTTATTCGCAGTTTCATGTGGGAGCTGCTGTGCTCCTCGAAAATGGGATCACCATTACAGGCAATAACCAGGAAAATGCAGCATATCCTTCAGGACTATGTGCCGAGCGTGTAGCCCTTTTCGCAGCAAATGCACAGTATCCAGATGTGCCTGTGGTATCTATGGCTATAGTAGCTATGAAAGACGGACAGCTTACAGAGACGGCAGTCACCCCATGTGGTGCCTGCCGTCAGGTCATGATAGAGACCGAGGTCAGGTTTGAGCATCCTATTAAAGTCATTCTTTATGGCAAGGAAAATATCCTGGTTGTGGATAGCGTGCGTGAACTGTTACCATTGAGCTTTACATCTACAGAACTCAAATCATAAGTCATGAAAAAGTTTCTGTTAATTATAGTTTTTTTCTCATTAGGCATAGGCCTGTATGCCCAGTTTGATTTTGTCGAACATACCCAGCAGCAGGTCATGCGCAATGAATGGAATGTTACCTTTGTTCCTCATTATGTTCTGTTTAATGGTCTCAGATTTGACATAGAGCACGTCAATAGTCTGAAAGCCTGGGGCATTTCCCCACAGTTTTATTATCTCAAGCGCACGTTCCATCCTGTGTCTTATTCTGATGCTTCTCTCAATAGCTTAATAGGTGGAGGCCTGGGTATATTCCGTAAATTTATTAAATCTTCGACGCAGAAAAATTTAGGTTATTGGGCTCTGGGCTTTGGTGTGAATTATTTTAGTGTGGGTTATGAACAATTTACCTGGGTGCCAAAGGCATTTTATGACCAGACTGTCTATGACTATGAGCTGGTCAAACACAGTGGTACTTTACTGCGGTTTGATATCAGCGCTACTATTGGTCTGGAGCGGAAGCTGTGGAATTTTCTGATTTTTGAGCCTTATGCAGGCGTTGGATATCGTTATACTATTCCTTTCTTGCCAGGAGGTAATAATCCTTTTGATAATGTGTTAGGATTTGGCTATAGTGGACCATTGTTTATAGTGGGCATTAAGTTGGGTTCGGGGAAGTCTCTTTCCCAGCCTCAGTTTTGATTTTTTCTTCAAATGTGAAAAGTTTATATTCCTGTGGGTCAAAGCTGTGTTTCCATCTACGGTGTGACCAGACCCAAAGCTCTGGTTGCTGGCGTATGGCCTGCTCCACGCGTTTCATATATTTCCATGTAATATAGCCCTTGGGTAAGCCCCTGGGATTGTCTATAAGGGTCTCTATCCTGACAGTATAATGACCACGGCTGGTCTTTTTCATGTCAAAGTAAAGTACAGGCAAATTATAGCGTTTGGCATAGAGTTCCAGTCCGTGAAGCGTTGCTGTGGGTGTGCCAAAGAATTCTACCCATAATGATTTACCAGGATTAGGAGGATTCTGGTCTGATAGCATCACTACGCAGAAAGGTTTGTCTCCGTATGTGAAACTACGTCCTGTGATGTCTATTGAGATCATGCGTGAACCATGCTTGGTACGCTTTCTCTTTATAAAAGCGTTTATTTTAGCATTATGGAGGGGTTTGTAAAGCACAACTATTTGATGCTTAAACCAATATGGTGAGCTCAAAGGCCCAAGCTCCCAATTCCCCACGTGTGCACCTGACATTATGACATTTTGTCCCAGGTAATAATATTTATTCAGCTCTTCGGGATTCTCCACAACAAAGTGTTTTTTTAATTCTTCTTTGTCCAGAGTGAAGTATTTCAGTGTCTCGAGAAACATGTCCGAGAGGTGGCGATAATATTTTTTTGCAATGTGTTCAATCTGTTTATCAGATAGATCTGGAAAAGCACGGTGCAGATTTTCGAAAACTACTTTTCTGCGGTATTTTACCATATAATAAAGAATCAAGTACAGAAAATTTGAAAACCTATATAATGTTCTGAACGATAGTAATTTAGAAAGATTGTATGCAAAGCGGAAGAGTAGGTATTCAATCATTTTTACCTTCTTTTTTGACTTTTATTTGTTTACGGCCAAAAGCATCAAAGTCCTGGTTAAGACTACTTATTATTTCCAGCAGTTGGTCACGGCCTTGACTAGTAACAGCGGAGGTTATGACCATCTCAGGAAGTTCCTCCCAGTCTCGAAGCATGGCTTTTTTAAACAAGGTAACGTTGTGAACCAATTTATTCTTAGAAATTTTGTCAGCCTTAGTAAATACGATTATAAAAGGCACACGATATTTGCCAAGGGAATTAATAAACTCCAGATCATTTTTCTGCGGCTCCAGTCTGGCATCAATTAGTACAAAGAGGACCATCAGGCTCTTGCGGTTCCGCAAATAATCAAAGATTAACTTTCGCCATATCTGCCTGTCTTTTTTCGACACCCTGGCATAGCCATAGCCTGGTAAATCGACCAGATACCAGTTGTCGTTAATTAAGAAATGGTTAATACTGCGTGTCTTACCAGGTGTGGAGGATATTTTAGCCAGATTCTTTCTGCCTACCAGCATGTTTATCAAAGAAGATTTCCCTACATTACTACGGCCGATAAAGGCATATTCTGGATAGATCTGAGGGGGTAATTGATCTGTTGTATAACTGGACTTAATGAATCTGGCATCTGTGATTTTCATAGACTTTAAATGCTTTTATTTGGACAAAATTATTTATTTTACACCTATTGTCAACCACTTTTAGGAATTTTATCATAAATTAATTGTACTAAAAAAGCCGCTATCCTGCGATAGCGGCTTTTGCTTGCGGGCCAGTTTTGCTAATTAACTCTTTTTCTTAAACTTATAAAGGATATTCTTGATTGTATCAACCTTGTCTTTGAGCAAAGCCTCGTCATTGGCTTCTACAACAAAACGAAGATAAGGCTCTGTATTCGAAGGACGGATATTAAACCACCAATCTTTGTAATCAAGACGGAACCCATCAAAGTCAAGTATACGCATAGGTTTCTCCTGGTCAATAAAATATTTAACCACAGCAAGCATTGCCTTCTGCTTATCTTCGATATACATATTAATCTCGCCAGAGTTGTGATAGCGGTTGATCTCGTCAATAACTTCTGATATCTTCTTGCCTTTTTCTTCTTTGAAGTAACGCACAACTTTAAGTATATGCAAAGCTGCCAGGAGACCAGAGTCTGAATGGAAAAAATCGCTCATGTAATAATGACCAGCCAATTCGCCACCATAAACAGCATCCAGCTCTTTCATCTTAGGCACAGCGTAAGCACGGCCTACCCGCCATGTGTGAACATGTACTCCTTGCCATTTTTCTGTAAGATACTCTGCTACTGAACGGGAGCAACGTATATCCTGGACAACGTGTCCACCATTAACTTCTTTAAGATCAAAATAATAATGCCCCATTAAGGCTATTATCAAATCAGGAGGGATGAAGCGGCTACGGTCATCTACAAACATCACACGATCAGCATCCCCGTCAAATATAACTCCGATGTCCAGGTTCTTTTCCTTAACCAGTTTCTGCAAATCTACAAGATTCTCTTTCTGCAATGGATTAGGCTCATGGCCAGGGAATTCACCGTCCATCTCGTCATTAACATACCATGCAAACTTGCCAAAAAGATATTTAATCAGCAGGGCTGCCATACCATTAGACAGGTCAAACCCTATACGCATACCGCGGAAGTCAACCATGTGCTCCTTGAGGAAATTGATATAGTCTTCTTTAACGTTTAGTTTTTTAAGCTCACCTTTATATGGAGATACAACGATTTGCTCGTTTTCGACCATTTGTTCCAGGTCTTTCAGGCCTGTGTCATAGCCTATTGGCATAGCACCTGGGCCAGAGATCTTCAGACCATTGTATTCACGGGGGTTGTGCGATGCTGTGATCATCACCGAACCAAGAAAATTATATTTTACTGTAGCATAATAAACCATTGGGGTTGTTGCCAGTCCAATGTCATATACATTAGCACCAGCGTCTGTGATGCCTTTTGTCAAGTATGCAAAAATTTCTGGTGATGAAGTTCTGACATCGCGGCCTACTAAAATTTTGTCTGTCATCAGAAGTCGTGGCAGGAAAAATCCAATTTTGTAAATATCATCCTTGTTAAACTCCTTGTTATATACACCACGAATGTCGTAAGCGTGAAATGCTTTCATAGTTGCTTTTTGTTTTTAATAGTTAAACCCTTAGTTTTTAGTTTTTGTAATGTTTTATAATCTGTAAGATCTATTGTCAAAGGAACAACTGCTGTGTAATTATTTTTTATTGCCCACAGGTCTGTATCATGGGCTTCAGGCTCAAAGTTATAAAATTTTCCAGTTAACCAATAATATTTTTGAGGCCTGCCAGGATGTGTCCTTTCTACAAATTCTTCTTTCCACACAGCCCTGGTCAGACGGCTGAGTCTAATCCCTTTACTTTCAGCGGGTTCAATATCTGGAAAATTGACGTTCAGACAAACAGGTGCTTCATTATTAATAGAAAATATTTCTTCAATCAATATTTTTGTATGTTCTATAGCAAGTGACAAATTGGCATCTGGATCAAAAGACTCATGTGACAGGGCCAGGGAGTGAATACCATTAAAAGCCCCTTCTATGGCTGCTCCTACTGTCCCGGAATAATAAGAATTTATTGAATAATTAGGTCCATGATTTATTCCTGATAATACCAGATCAGGTTTTCGTGTGAGGATGTTGTTCAGCGCAAATTTTATGCAGTCTATAGGTGTGCCTGTGCTCACATAAGCCTCTACATCTTGTGGGTAAAAATTTTCCAGGGCATGGACATAGATAGGTTGATCAAGCGTGACACTGTGTGATTTACCAGACCATGATTTCTCAGGTGCCACCACTACCACATGACCATATTCCCGTGCAATATCCACCAGTGTGCGAATACCTCTTGCTCTGTATCCGTCATCATTGGTTATTAAGATTAGTTTTTCCATTCAATAGATTTAGAGTTAATTAGCCTCACGAAAATAGAATTTTTTATTAAACCCAAAAATATTTTTCAAATGTTTAATCACGCACACTGGGACGGGCTTCTTTTATGCCTTGCAACTGGGCTATGTATCTGGCCAGGATAAATAGATAATCTGATAGGCGGTTGAGATACTTGAGGATCAAATCCTCAACTTCTTCTTTATCATTGAGCTCTACAATATGCGTCTCAGCCCTGCGACATACAGCCCTGGCAATATGCAAAAATGAGGTCTCCATTGTTCCTCCTGGTAGGATAAAAAATTTCTGCCTTGGTAAGAGCTTTTCGTATCTATCTATCTGTATTTCGATCTTCTCAATATCTGTGTTACTCAGCTTGGGGATACGATCATAAAGTTTCTTCGTCGGACATGATAACATGGCAGAGACCTTAAATAGGTCATTTTGTATTTCTAACAAAAAGTTTTTTATAGGCCTGGGAATCACATCAAATGACCTGATTAGCCCAATGTAAGAACTTAGCTCATCAATACTGCCAATGCCTTTTATTCTGACATCTGCTTTAGATAGCTCTATACCACTTAGTATGCGCGTAGTGCCTGAATCCCCTTTGGTTGTGTAAACTGACATTTTGTCTTAAAATTTTGTGATTTAATGACAAATATATTCTTTTTTTCAAAGATAATAAATATTGAAAACTTAATACAATCGTTTGCTAAGTTTTTGATAAACAATTTATTATCTTTATGTGCAACAGCAAAATATCATTAGTTGGCATAATGATTGATAAACTAGGGCAGAACAAACATAAAAGGAGGAAAAAGCTATGAGCAAGATAATAGGTATTGACCTGGGAACAACCAACTCTTGTGTTGCCGTTATGGAAGGCAACGAACCAGTGGTTATTCCAAATAGCGAAGGCAAACGTACTACACCTTCTGTTGTTGCTTTCACAGAAGAAGGTGAAATCAAAGTTGGTGAGCCAGCTAAGCGCCAAGCCATCATAAATCCAAAGAGAACAGTTTTCTCTATCAAGCGTTTCATGGGACGCTCCTATGACGAAGTTACTGAGGAGGTTAAACGCGTCCCTTACGAGGTTGTAAAGGGTCCTAACAACACACCTCGTGTTAAGATTGGTGATCGCCTCTATAGCCCTCAGGAGATTTCTGCAATGATTCTGCAGAAAATGAAAAAAACAGCTGAGGAATACCTCGGCCAGGAAGTCAAAGAGGCTGTTATCACAGTACCTGCTTATTTCAATGATAGTCAGCGTCAGGCTACTAAAGAGGCTGGAGAAATTGCCGGACTGACAGTCCGTCGTATTCTTAACGAACCTACAGCCGCTGCCCTGGCTTATGGCCTGGACAAATCAGGTGAGAAAAAAATCGCTGTTTACGACCTTGGTGGTGGTACTTTCGATATCTCTATCCTCGAGCTTGGCGATGGTGTATTCGAGGTTAAGTCTACCAGTGGTGACACTCACCTTGGTGGTGACGACTTTGACCAGAGAATCATTGACTGGCTCGCAGAGGAATTCTTGCAGGAGACAGGTATTGACCTGCGCAAAGACCCAATGGCCTTGCAGCGTCTGAAAGAAGCTGCAGAGAAAGCTAAGATTGAGCTCTCTAGTACACAGCAGACAGAAATTAATTTGCCTTATATTACTGTCAAAGACAACATCCCTCAGCACCTGGTCAAGAAACTGACACGTGCTAAGTTTGAGGCCCTGATCATGGATCTGGTCGAAAAAACCATCGAGCCTTGCCGTATAGCCCTTAAAGGTGCTGGTTTGGAGTCTAAGGACATTGACGAGGTTATACTCGTTGGTGGTTCCACACGTGTACCTCTGGTTCAGAAGAAAGTTGAAGAATTCTTCGGCCGCAAACCTGCTAAGAATATTAACCCGGACGAAGTAGTGGCTATTGGTGCTGCTATTCAGGCAGGTGTCCTGGCTGGTGA
>JALVRO010000341.1 GCA_027031265.1 Bacteroidales bacterium
ATAATGGCTAGTTTTGAAGTAGTTACCCATCCTCTTATTGAGCAAAAACTCCGATACCTTCGCGACAAGAATACATCAAGCCGCGAATTCAAAAAATTGCTCTCAGAAATCTCTTATTTAATGGCTTTCGAGATAACTCGTGATTTACCTATCAAACCCGTGGAGATCGAAACTCCTCTGGCTAAGACAGTAGCTTATGAAATAGCCGAGCATATTGCTCTGGTGCCTATACTGAGAGCTGGTCTGGGAATGGTCGATGGTATCCACGACCTTATTCCGACTGCACGTGTGGGGCATATTGGTCTCTATCGTGATGAACGCACACTTGAACCAAAAGAATATTATTGTAAATTGCCTAATGACATTGACCAGCGGCTGGTTATCTTACTCGATCCCATGCTGGCCACAGGCAATTCTACTGTCTATGCTATTGACTTGCTCAAGCGTCACGGCGTTAAGAAAATAAAGTTTGTTTCAATAGTTGCAGCACCAGAAGGTGTACGCCGTCTCCAGGAAAAACATCCTGATGTTCAGGCATATTCAGCTGCCCTGGATGACCATCTTAATGAAAATGGATACATTGTCCCTGGTTTGGGAGACTGTGGCGATAGACTTTTTGGTACTTTGTAAATCACATTAGTTTTTTTACCAAAAAATAAACTAGTTTTCACATTTGTTTTCTATATTACATTTTATCAAAAAAGTTAAAACATTCACGCTATGCGAATAGTTATAGCCGGTGTCGGAGAGGTTGGTATGTATCTGGCAGACATGCTAAACCGTGGTAATCATGACGTTGTTATCATTGATCCTGTTAAAGAAAAACTTACAGAAATAGCTACTTATTACGACCTGATGACTGTCCAGGGAACAGCTACTTCTTTGGTCACGTTACAAAAAGCCGAAGTCGGGGATGCTGACCTATTTATAGCCGTCACACGCACACAGGAAGCAAATATTATCTCTTCTATACTGGCCAAAAAGCTGGGCGCAAAAAAGACAATAGCACGTATCGATAATAACGAATACGTCATCGAAGAACATAGACAAATAATCACAGAACTGGGTATTGACTCCCTGGTTTATCCTGAGATATTAGCCAGCAATGAGATTGTCAATATCATAAAACATCCTGGTATACTTAAATCTATCGAATTTGCACAGGGACGTCTTACCCTTTTTTCCCTGAGGGTTAAACAAAATACACCGATTGCCAATAGGACACTGATGGAAATAGACAAACAGTATTCAGATCTCAAGGCCCGTGTTGTAGCTATCAGCCGTGGTAAGCATACTATCATTCCCCGTGGTGGAGATATTATCAAGCCAGGCGATGTCATTTTTGTCGTCGTGGAATCTGAAGACAGGGACAAGGTGCGCCAGATACTTAATCAAGAACGTATTGACATAAAAAATATTATGATCCTGGGCGGTAGCCGTATTGGGATCAAGACGGCACAGGCTCTGGAGAATGATTATTATGTTAAGCTTTTCGAAAAGGATCGTGACAAATCTGTCATGCTTGCCGATATTTTGCAAAAAACACTTGTAATACAGGCTGAGGCACGCACTGCTGATTTTCTAATAGATGAAGGTATTGAGCGTGTGGATGCTTTTATTGCTGTTACTGGTAATTCGGAAATAAATATTCTGACAAGCCTGCTAGCCAAGCAATTGGGCGTTAAGCTCACGATTGCTGAAGTGGAAAATAATGATTACCTCCAGCTGGCCCGCAAGATGGACATTGATTATTTAATAAACAAGAAGCTCATTGCTGCCAGTCATATTTTTGCACACACAATTTCGGCAAGCGTCATTACTGTTCAGACTTTTACTGAGACACAGGCCGAAGTATTGGAATTTGAAGTACCAGAAGGGGCTAAGATTACACGCCGTCCGTTGAAAGAGATAGATTTTCCCAAAGGGGCAATCATAGGCGGTGGCGAGCGTAATGGCGAGAGTTTCATCGCTGTGGGTGATACACAGATAAGGCCTGGTGATCATGTGGTGGTTTTTGCCTTACCTGATGTGATAGAGAAGGTGGCTAAGTATTTTAAGTAATAGCTTATGATAAACCGTAAGCTAATATTACGTGTTATAGGCATACTGCTTGCTCTGGAAGGGGCTTTCATGCTTATTGCCTTGATGGTGTCTTTGGTTAATAAGGGTGATGACCGTACAGCATTCCTATTTGCTATTGCCTTGACTATTGGGATAGGATTATTTCTTTTCTATCTGGGCAGGGGTGCAAAGAAGAGGCTTTCGAAGCGTGATGCTTATATTATTGTGTCCAGTGTGTGGGTAGTGTTTTCTTTTTTTGGTGCATTACCTTTTTTCTTGAGCGGATATATTCCCTCTTTTACGGATGCCTTTTTTGAGACAATATCTGGCTTTACCACTACCGGTGCTTCTGTGCTGACAGATATTGAGTCTTTACCTCATGGCCTATTATTGTGGAGAAGTCTTACGCAGTGGATTGGTGGTATGGGGATAATTGTCTTGTCTCTGGCTTTGTTACCTATCTTTGGCATTGGGGGAATGCAGCTTTTTGTCGCAGAAGTGCCAGGACCAGTGCCGGATAAAATTAGTCCACGTGTCAAAGATACAGCCTTACGTCTGTGGAGCATTTACATTCTTTTTACCATTGTTGAAGCTTTTTTACTGTGGCTGGGTGGAATGAGTTTTTATGATGCAATAAATCATGCTCTGACAACTATGGCCACTGGCGGGTATTCTACCCGCCAGGCTAGTATAGCTTATTGGCAATCGCCTTTTATACAGTACGTTATCATAGTTTTTATGTTTCTTGCTGGAACGAATTTTACTCTATCCTATATGTTGCTCAGAGGCAGGCTTAATGCTTTGAGAGAAAACGAGGAGTTTAAGTATTACCTGGGCTTTACAATGGGGGCTACTATCATTATTACAGGCCTGATACTTATGGCCGAAGCTATTGGTGTCGAAAAAGCTTTTAGGGACTCACTGTTTCAGGTGGTTTCTATTATCACAACAACTGGTTATGCTACTGTTGACTATTGTCATTGGCCGGGCCCTGTAGTGGCAATGATTTTTGTTTTGATGTTTTTAGGTGGATCCGCAGGGTCTACTGGAGGGAGTATAAAAATAGCACGTGTGGTTGTAGCACTCAAGAACATTAATCTTGAGTTTAAAAGGCTGGTTCATCCACATGCCATAGTACCAGTGAGACTGAATAAAAAGTCTCTAGACCAGGCTGTGGTTAATAATATTATGATTTTTATTCTTGCTTATGTTAGCATATTTATCACAAGCACTGTGTTAATGACTTTTATGGGATTGGACCTGAGGTCAGCAATGGGTGCAGTGGCAGCCACTATTGGGAATATTGGACCAGGGCTTGGCTCAGTAGGACCAGCTTCTAATTATTACCATATTCCGTCTGTGGGTAAATGGTTGCTGTCGTTTTTGATGTTAATAGGCAGGTTGGAGCTTTTTACTGTGTTGGTACTACTTACCCCTTCTTTCTGGAGGAAATAATATCATTTCTCGTGATGGATTTTGACATGAACGTCAATAATACCTTCTATTTGCTTTAGATTGTCTATAAGTGTGTGTAATTGTTTGTTTGCACAGTTTTTTTCTTCCTCAGGTGTCTCTGCTATACAGGCTGGTTCAGCCTTTTCATTCAAACCATTCTGCTGCATTCTGACAGTTATTAAGCCTTTGACCAGTTTTTCTTCTTTATCTATGTCCATGTGGATTTGAGAAATATTAAGCTGCAGATTACTGGATATAATGTCTAGAATGTCTTTCAATAGGCCCAGCCGGTCCATTGCTTCGATAGAGATATCATAAGATATTTCCTTTATTAACCATTCGACCTGGGCCACCCCACTAGGAGAGACACTAGCATGGAAAGCCAAGTCTGCACAATCATTTCGATGAATAATAATATTACCTTTTTCGTCCTGTACAGCCACAGCAGGTTCACCAGGAAGGGGACTACAACAATCAGCTATCTTAAAATCAAAAGTTCCATCAATTATTATAGGAAGGTTAGAGGTGAATTTGGGTTGTATTTTACGGGTATTGTGCTCTATGTTTTGTAATAGCTTGTTTTTCTTAAAGAAAGCGGTTAGTTCTCTGCGCGCTTTGTCTGTTACTACTTTGTTTAGCCATTCGATATCAGGTGTTTTGTTTTGTGAATGAAGGACTTCGACCACATCTCCTGAACGAAGTTTATATGTGGGTGGTTTAGATCCTACACCTTGAATTTTTGCTCCTAAACAGTGCAAGCCTATCTCTGTGTGTATCTTAAAAGCAAAGTCTATTACCGTGGCACCTTTGGGTAACTGGTGTAATTCTCCGGCTGGAGTGAAAACATAAATATATTCAGTATTGAGCTGACTCAGGACACGGTTAATAAATTCTGTGATACTTTCGTCATCTGATTTTGGGACGATGCTGTTTTTTAGTCTCTCGAAATTGGCTCCTTTGCGGGCAACGATGTCATCCTGCCTGGACATTATTTGTATCTCAGCCAGCTGGGGAATGTAGCCAGTTGTTTTGTGATGACGATAAACAATATCAAACACAAGGGCCCGAAAACCATTATTCTTTGGATTACGTACCCAATCTCTGAAACTATTGGGACGCATTGGATAATAATCTGTTATCTTAACAAACAGGTTGAAGACAACATCGCTTAATCTGCGGTCTTCGATATCTACCACTACACGGAGGGATTCATAATTATATATTTGGTCAACGCTTAGATGGGGATTTTTACTAAGTTTATCCCAGATGCTATAATAAGAATTACGTATTCTCTTGATTGTGAAATTGTAATTCGTCTCCTGGGCAAGTATGCGATAGATATCAATCTTTAGGTCTTCGAGGAAAATATCTCTAAAAGGCTGGTTTTCCTCTATTTCATTGATAATCTTTTTGTATTCTTCGGGGTAAAGATACTTGAAACTCAGGTCCTCCATCTCAATTTTTATATCATACATGCCCACAGCTTCAGCGAACTTGGCATAAACATATAGATTCTCAGCTGATTTAGCTTTTTGTTTTTCTTCGGGCATGCCCTCCATTGTACGCATATTGTGTAAGCGGTCAGCTATTTTGATTAGTATTACCCTGTATTCTTTTGATATTGAGAGTATTAATTTCTTAAAAGTCTCAAGCTTTTCGTTTATCTTGTTGTCTTTAACATCAGCCCTGGCTTTTCCCCCTACCTTTGTCATCTTCGTAACCCCATCCACAGTCAGTGCCACAGGCTCTCCAAATTCTTTTTTTATAGAATCATAAGAGAAAAGCTCTGAATCCTCCAGAACATCATGTAAAATGGCAGCCAGCACAGCAATAAAATCTAACCCCATCTCATTTGCTACAATCAGAGCAACTTCTACAGGATGGACAATGTAAGGCTCTTTGCTTACTTTACGAATCTGATTCTCATGAGCTTTGAATGCCATATTATAAGCCTTGCGCAATAGCAAAAGCTGATTATCATCAAGTTTTAGCTTTAGATTGCTTAATAGATAATTGAATAACTCCTCCTTATACTCATGGGTAAGTATGCCTGTAAAATGAGGCTTTTGTATTTTAACTTTATCACTTGTCATAGCTGGTTGCTAGATTTGTTTATTAACGAAATAATTTTAATGAGGTTGTTAATATACTTAGAGAATTCAAAGTTAAGTTATAAAAACAAAACATGCAACGAATTAAACTGCCTCACGAAAAAAAATATTATATTTTGTTAAAAATATTTTCTCTCTTTTACTATTTTTGAGTATAGAATGCAACCATATAATATTTTCTCAGGTCCTTATCATAAAACAATTTTACCTGCGTTTACATATTGGTTTTCGCATTTTTCTAAATATTTAAAAAACATAACACCATGGCTGTGGGGAATAATAAATTTAAACTAAAGATAGTATTTACACTTTTCCTGTCTTTTTTCTTAATAAATAATGTACTGGGTCAAACTACTTGTGGGAACAACCCAGATTATAACGGCTCTCCTACCCCGGTTTGTGATAATGCTACAATAAATTCACATGCATCTAACGCGGGCCATTGGGAGGCTGTTTACCCAACTACACTTACATTTGATCACCCAAATCAACAAGATAATGTTAATGTTTATGGGCTTATTTATCCTGCTGATACTGTCCGTTGGGTGGACAACAGTGGATGTGTAGACACTTTAGTTATTTACAGTAATTTTATTCCCTCCAATGCAGGGAGCGATATCGTGGGTTGCGATGTTGTAACACTCTCTGCTAATAATCCCAGTCCAGGAACAGGAACATGGACTACCAACGCCTCTGGCGTTACTTTCTCTAATGTAAACAATCCCACAGCCACAGCAAGTAATATTCCGGTCGGTACCTGGGAGTTTTACTGGACAATAACTTATAATGACGGTACCACTAGCTGTACTGACAAAGATACTGTTTTAGTTTCTAACGTAACGCCCACACCCGTAGATGCTGGTGTAGCTGATACAACATGTACAGGCGATAGCATCCAGCTAAGTGCCACACCTCCTCCAGGTGGTAGTACTGGACAATGGACCCAGATACAGGGTAGTGGAACTATCAAAAGCACAACATTATACAATACTTGGGTTACTAACCTGCAGGAAGGTGAGAATACATTCCGTTGGACTGTGTCAAATGGTACATGTTCTGCCTCTGACACAGTTGCTATTTATAATTACACCCTTCATATTGCTGATGCTACTCCTACTACTCCCAAATGTGATACTGCTAGTATAGCTGTTACTGTTCAGGAATCGACAGATGGAGCTACAGGTTACTGGGAAGTGGTTGCTTCTACAGCTACGCTTGCCAGTTCTACAGACTTCTCCACACTTGCCTCTGGTCTAAACCCTGGTGCTAATACTTTTAAATTTGTTGCTAGTTACAATGGGTGTAAAGATTCCCTCGAGATTACCATAAATTCTTCTCTTGTCAAAGCCGTTGCTTCTGTTAGTAGCTCAACGGTTTGTAATGATACTGTTAACCTCATTGGTAATGCTCCTCCAACTGGTGGCTCTGGATTATGGGATGTTATTGTAGGGTCTGGTACTATAAATGCTCCTACTAATGCAAGTACCTACGCCACAGGACTAACAAAAGGTATTAATTCTTTCACATGGAAGATAACGACAGCCGAAGGTTGTGTCGATTATGATACTGTTGATGTCACTTATGATGCTCCTGACCAGGCTGTAATTTCTACACCTGACAAGACAGTTTGTGATCCCCGTGTTTCTCTCTCTGCACAGGCTGTCTCCTATGGCACAGGTTATTGGTCTGGACCCGCGGGAGCCACATATTCACCTAATGCTTCTGCAACTACAGTTAATGTGACAGGGTTAAATTCTGGTATTAATACATTCGTCTGGCATGTAACAACAGGTGGCTCTTGCCCTGAATCTACAGATACTGTCAAGATTACATACACACCTATTGTTGCTACTGCTTCGGCAAGTACAGACACACTTTGTAGTGATACAGTTTATCTGACTGGTAATGACCCCTCTACTTTGGGCGCAACAGGCTCATGGTCTATTATTACAGGTAGCGGCACAATTGATAATGTTAATAGTTATTCCACATTTGCTTATGGGTTAAGTCCAGTTACCCCTAACCAATTTGTCTGGACTGTGACAAATGGTGCGTGTAAAGATGCAGATACAGTTACAGTAGTATATGGTGCTGCTGCTCCAGCTCTTATTACCGATGATACTCTGGTCTCATGTGATGGTAATCGGAACCTTGCAGCTAACAACCCAGCTTATGGCTCTGGATACTGGACAGGTCCTGGAGGTGTGAATTATAATCCTTCTTCTACAGATAACAATGTTACGGTCTCTAATTTACCTGTAGGAACTAATGCTTTTGTATGGCATGTTAAGAATCATGATAAATGTGCAGAGAATACAGACACAGTTTATGTGATTTATGACAATCTTTTTGCAGATGCAGGAGGACCTTATGATACCACATGTAATGGGAGTATTAACCTGGCAGCTAGTATGACACCTGGTG
>JALVRO010000342.1 GCA_027031265.1 Bacteroidales bacterium
CTATTTTCAGTGGTTCTAATGCGTAATTTGGGATAAATAACCTTTTAAATAAAATTTATCAGGAGTCAGATTTATGAGGCCTAGTTTTATGCCAAAATTTAGAAGCAAGTTCTGTTTTATAGTTAAAATATTAGTCCATTTTATAGCCTTTTCGGTAATGAAGTTTCCAAAGCTGGTCTGTAGAATATTTGTATCAATTTCTGAGCCTTCTGAGTTAATATAATTTTTACTTTCGCGGTAATCAGAGATATAGTCAAAGGAATAGTGAGAGTAATACACAAATATATTGGAAAGCAGATTAGAGTTTATGCGACTACTAAGTCTGAGTCCTACAACATTATTTTGCCACGACAGCCCAAGTCTGGCAGCTGTATTTATAGACCCTTTATCTCCTTTTATAGTGTCATTAATTGAGTCTGTCCGCTGTGTATTTATTCTGAAATTATCCTGCCCATTATATGATATAAGTTGTAACCTGAGATTTTTACTTAATCTCCATGTGATTTTTCCAATTATATCATAAAAATTAATGTATTGTTTTGTTTTTTTATCAAAAAACATATTCAAAAACAGGTCAGGATATGTCCTCCTGAAGCTAATAAGGTAAGTAAGCTTATTCTTTTTTATTGGGCCATCTATTGTTGCGCCTACTGCTAATGTCGAAATATGAGAGTTTAATTTAGTGGTATTGATATTTCCATCTTTAAGCGTAGCATTTAAAACAGACGCAGTCCTACCTGAATATCTGGCTGGTATAAAGCTTTTGTAAAAAGTAATGTTTTTCACCGTATTACCCGGAAGGATTGACACAAAGCCGCCCAGGTGATTTATGTTAAAAACAGGTATATCATCTAATAATATGAGATTCTCGGAAGGAAGAGAACCATAAACAGTGTAATTACTGCTTAGTTCAGTAGTAAAATTTACTCCAGAATATATCTGCAAAAATTTAAAAGGATCATCCTCTCCCAGGAAACTTGCTTTTGCTTCCAGCAAAGAAGTATTGATGTTAATCCTTCCTATCTCATAATTTCGTAAAAAATCGTTTTTTGAATCAGTGCTGACAACAATAGGACTAATATTAATGTCTTTTCGCTCAAGAAAGGCTGTAACAGTTTTGCTGCTCTGGAGTATGAGCGTTTTTTTCTGATAGCCGAGGTATGAAATAAAGATTTTATACGGGAAGTGGCTTACTTTTAGTAAAATCTCGCCATTGGCATTAGTATACCCTAGATATGTGCTATCTTTTGCTGCGAAAACATTGGCACCTATTATTGGCTCACCACTTTTACTGTCTATTACTTTTAATAAAACGGTACTCTGGCCTATTGCTAACAGATTGATGTTTAGTATAAAAAAAAGCAATAATTTCGCTTTCATGGCTATAAATTATTGTAAATTGAAATCTTAGTATTTTTTGCTTTTTTAGTTATCAACCACTCCTATCCCGACAATGTCATTTCGGTCAAAAGATGTCTTAATGTAGCTGTCTATCAATAACAAAATTCTAAAGCTAGTTTGTTTCCCACAGTTCAAAGAAAATAAAGAATATAAAGAAGGTAAGATATTTTAACTTAAATTTTTTTAAAAAATAAAAAAATTAAACAACTATCTAACATTATACATTCTAACTAACTTTATAACTTATTCACAAGTATTTAGCGCGCAAAACAATTTTAAACAACAAACAAAAAAACTACCAACAACCTACGACAGACCCTCAAACGCCTTCTGTCCTGAGCCTTAGCATTCATACTCATGCTCGCACTGAAAATCCTCTGACTCAAACTCTATAGTACTATGCCTTATGCCTTCTGCGGCCAGCATAGACTTCAGCTCCTTTTTGATCTTCTCCAGCTCTCTGAGATTAAAATTATTCCTGACCACCACATGAGCTGTAAATGAAAAAAGCATTGTGCTTATAGCCCACAGATGAACATGATGCACAGAGACTACCGACTCATGAGTTTCTAATTTTCTTTTTATTTGCTCAACATCAAAATCTTTAGGTGCCACATCTATAGTCATCAAAAAACTCTCCCTGAGCAAATCCCATGTAGAAATCAAAATTATCACACTGATCACCACCCCGATAAATCCATCAATCCAGTAAGCATTTGTCAATTTTATAATAAAGGCTCCTATAACCACTCCTACTGATACTAGAGCATCTGCCACCAGATGCCAGAAAACAGCCTTTATGTTAATGTCCTTCTTTCGTGATCCATAGAAAAGCCATGCAGACAATGAATTTATAACAATGCCCACACCAGCCACTATCATAATACTGACCGAATCAAGTGGCTCTGGATGCAACATCCGCCTGAAACTATGTGTAATAATGGCTCCCACTGCAATAAGAAGCAAAACAGAGTTTACAAATGCTGCCAACACTGTAAGCTTCTTCAATCCATAAGTAAACTTGCGTCTGGGCTGGACCTTCACCAACAAATAAGCCGAAGCGCCTATTATCAAAGATAAGACATCCGAAAAATTATGTCCCGCATCAGACAATAATGCTGATGAATTTAGCAACAAACCATAAACTACCTCCACTATCACAAAAATGATATTCAGACCTATACCTATGAAAAAAGCCATATTCACTTGCGATGCATCTAGCTCATGAT
>JALVRO010000343.1 GCA_027031265.1 Bacteroidales bacterium
GACAAGCGTATCATATCATCGTGTGCACCAGGGACATACAAAGAGCCCCTTCCCTGACCTTTTTCATCCCCCAGATTACAGAAATCATTTTGTGGATCTATGATTAACAATAGATTAGACATAGCACTGTGTTTTTAGAAAAATTTTATTCCCAATAAAGGCAAATATTTTTCTGTTAGCGAAGGATTGATAAAAATTCCATAACCAACAATGACAAATGTCACCAAATTTCCTATTAATGCTATCAGAACGAGTTTCCAGTTGCGAATCTCCCGCTTGTAGAAATATGCAATATAAAAAACAGACTCAATTATCACAGAGAGGACAAACATAGCCATAAACCACCAGACATTAGCAGTAAAACTCTCTGTAAATACTACATAAAGTCCGAGGAAAGCTGTCAGAGCATTGGCTATAGACACACTAACCAGCGAACCAATAAACTTAATACCATTGCGCTTGACCATAAGCCAGAATATAAGCACTTCAAACAGGTAACCTATAATCAAATATGGCAAAGAAATCAATGTAAAAGGTGTGGGAACAGGGTATCTTAACATAACTTAGTCGTTTTATTGTTCTTTTTGTAAAAGTAAAAAATTACAAAAACATATAAAAATCTTTATCCTTATGCAAAAATACGGTGAAAAACGTAAATTTGCACAATGCAAAAAAATCTTAACCATGAGGACGCACAGGCATAATCTAATATTGCTCTCTGGTATTCTGTGGTCAATGGCAGGCATAATGCTAATTGTTATTTTTCTGCGCTGGATACATCTATTGACTAATAAACAGCTTATATGGGCTCTGGCAATTGGTATTCCTGTAGGCATTATCAAAGGCTGGCTTTTTAACAAGCTATCAAAGAAAAATATCCATCGCATCCGCTTGCTACCTGAAAAAGTGGAATGGTGGAAATTCCAGAAAGCTAGCAGTTATATCCTCATAGTGCTTATGATGGGTACAGGTATAACGTTACGCACCACAGGCGTGATAGAAAAAAAATATCTTGCACCTGTGTATCTGGGAATTGGATTGGCCCTGTTCATCTCATCAATAATTTACTATACATCATACATCAAGCACCGCCGTGTGCAGACAGTTCAATTCAACGAAAATTAGACAACAGCTTATGTATCAAATAAAAACACTAACCAGAGGACAGAGAACTTTTGTCAACAAGCTACGAAAAAAAGTAAGCAAAACCATCTACCAGCAGCGTCTTATAGAAGACAGCGACTGTGTATTGGTAGGAGTATCAGGAGGCAAGGACTCCATGGCTCTAGTAGACATTCTAGCATCATTGCGCAAATCTTTTCCTTTCAAGTTTGATCTAAAAGTCGCGCATATAGTGGTCAGACAGCTTCCCCAACTTGCTGATGCTGACAAGATTAAAGCATTATGTGATTTCCATGGCATAGAATTTAATCGTATTGAAGTGGATATTGACTTTAAACGGGACCCGTCACTGTCACCATGTTTCAAGTGTGCATGGGGTAGACGTTCTCGTCTGTTCCGCCTGACCGAGGAGTTGGGCTGCAACAAACTTGCTTTCGGACACCACATGGACGATGCTAACGAGACTTTGATAATGAATATACTCTTTAATGGAGAGATTAGCTCTTTGCCATACAGTGTGGAGATGTTTGAAGGTAAATTTCACCTTATCCGTCCTATGCTAGAGGTAGAAGACAAAGATGTAGCCTATTATGCTAATTTATTAGATCTCAAAGCAGAGACTCGCCGTTGTCCCAACACCAAGACCAACCGTCGCGATTATATCCGCAAGATGTTAAATGAGTTTTATGAGATTCACCCTGGTCTGAAAAGAAATGTGTTTCGTGCTCCTCAGAAGTACATAGCCAAATATTTACCTCTTCCCTTGCAAGCAGCTGGAATAGAAGGAAACGAATAGCAAAACTGCATTCCCTTTTTGCCTTTGCCCCTTTAGGTGTTTTTTGATATTTTTACCATAAATTTCAAAAACTCCGTTTATGGACTACACATTTGCAGAAAAAATTCTGGGGGCAAAGGCAGGCACTATTGTTTTCAAGCAGCCAGACCTTGTGCTTACCCATGATAACACTGCTTCTATTCGCAAGACTTTTGAAAAAATGGGCGGCAAGAAGGTCTATGACCCAGACCGTCTCGTCGTCGTCCTGGACCACAACTCACCACCTACTAACTCAAAGGTAGCAACAGACCACGATAATGTTCGCCAGTTTGTCAAAATACAGGGCATCAAGCGTTTCCACGAAGAAGGCGAAGGTATTTGCCACCAGCTTATGGCAGTTCATGCACGCCCGGGTATGATAATCGTTGGGAGTGATAGCCACACCTGTACTGCTGGTGCTTTCAATGCTCTGGCTGTGGGTATTGACCGTACAGAAGCTGCTGGTATATGGCGCCGCGGCGAGACATGGTTCCGCGTGCCCGAGACAATCAAGATTGTGCTTCACGGACGTCTGTCAAGAGGTGTGTTTGCCAAGGATCTGATACTGTGGATAGCAGGCATGATTGGTTCGGCCGGAGCTAATTACATGTCTATTGAATTCCATGGCGATGGGGTTAAAAGTCTGTCAATAGCAGACCGTATGACAATTGCTAATATGGCATCTGAGCTGGGGGCTAAAAATGCTGTCTTCCCTCCAGATGAGGTTCTGGCACAGTACTTTGGTACAACAGTGGACAAGCTTGGAGGCGTGTGGGCAGACGAAGACGCTAATTACGCACGTGTTATTGAAATAAACCTTGACAAGCTGTTCCCCGTGGTAGCAGCTCCCCATCATGTGGACAATATTAAAGCCCTGCGTGAAGTGCTGGACACACCCGTCCAGGAAGCCTTTGTCGGTACATGTACAAATGGGCGACTTGAGGACCTGCGCGAAGCAGACTTAATATTAAGAGGCAAGCAAGTGCATCCAGACGTCAGAATGATCGTGACCCCTGCTTCCCGTGAGATTTACCTGCAGGCCATTACAGAAGGTATTATTCCAAACATGCTCAGTGCAGGTGCTAATGTCCTTACTGCTTCCTGTGGGCCATGCCTGGGTACTGGCCAGGGTATTCCTGCCGATGGCTGGAATGTTATTTCCACTGCCAACCGCAACTTTCTCGGTCGTATGGGTAATAAGAATGCAAGTATTTACCTGGCATCCCCTGCAACTGTTGCCTACTCTGCCTTGAAGGGCAAAATCTCTGATCCACGTGAAGTGCTTGACCCAGACTTTAAACCAAAAGAGGAACATTACCCATACACGCAAGAACAGAGCGAGACTTTGACAATCTCCGGGGGTGAACTGCGCCGCGTAAATAGCGTATGGAATTACAAGGATGTGGACAACCTCAACACGGACCAGATGTTTGCCGGTAATCTGACATACCAGGTGCTTAGCTCAGATCCTGAGGGTATTATTCCATATCTGTTTGCAGGATTTGATCCTAATTTTAGCAAGAACGCACAAAAAGGAGACATCATAATAGCAGGTCGCAACTTTGGTGCTGGTAGCTCGCGCGAGCATCCAGCTGTAGGCCTGGCATATCTGGGTATCAAGGCAGTCATTGTTAAGTCTGTTAACCGTATCTTTTTCCGTTCGTCCATCAACCAGGGATTGCCAATCATTGTCCATCCAGAGGCAGTGGAGGCGTACCAGCCTGGTGACAGGGTTGATGTGGACTTTGAGCAGGGGAAAATCACGGTTGGAGATAAAGTCTTTACATTCCATCCTTTGCCAGACAAGCTCATGGAGATAATCCGTGCTCGAGGTCTGGTCAACTGGATTAAAAGCGCAGCCATTTAAAATCCTCCGTTAGCTATTGTTTTTCTCCTGCCTAAGAGCCTCCAGGAATGTCGTGTCTCTGGAGGCTTTTTTAATCTTTGGGCATGCCACTTGCCGTGAAAACAGATATATGTGGCGAGCGTGAGGAAACTCACCTCGCGGAAAAGATTCCAAGGTGCCTCCGGCACGCTTGCAATGACAGGACGAATTTATTTTTTTCAGGGCGCGTCCCTTGCCGAGGAAACGGGTATATAGGGCAAGTGTGCATTAAATGCACCTTGCGGCAAACTACTTGATGTTGCAAGCATACCATGAGGTACCTTGTACCTTGCTAAGATGTATATAAAAACTGCATTCCAGCTGCGTAGTGAGGTGCGACTGCGCACGCTCACCACGTACAATGCACAAACAGCGGCTTCGGGCCGGTCTACGGCTGCAATTCGGCTCGCCCACAGCCACAATCTGCAATGCAGTACGTAGAGCTTCCGCTGGTCGCTTCCGCCTGCAGCAGATTCTAAGCCACCGACTTCGCCTTATTTCCGCCTCCGCCCTCACGCAGAAGAAAACAGAAAAAGGAAATATGAAAAATATCTACGATAAATTCGCTGTTTTGTTTGGATAGCATTAGAAGGTTTCTTTTAACATCCGCTACGATATTCAGTACGTTTAATTGCAAGGAATATTTGTTCACCTGGAATAGCAGGCTAATTTCAAAAGAATTTTCACTAACTTTGAACTGCTAAAAAATTATTTCATGGACTGGCTGACTGACATTACATATCTCAAGGGCGTAGGTCCAAAGCGTGCTGAGCTGTTGAACAAAGAAATAGGAGTTTTTACGGTCAAGGACTTGTTGTATTATTTTCCATATAAATATGTGGATCGCAGCAAGTTTTACACTGTCCAGGACCTGACCACTGATCTGGCTTATGTACAGATGAAAGGCGAGATTGTACGTATACAGGAAGAAGGCCATGGCAATCGTAAGCGTCTCATTGCCAAATTCTACGATGGTGTAGGAACAATTGATCTGGTATGGTTTCAGGGACTTAAATGGATAAAAAACGCTATAAAGACCGGGCAGAAATATGTCATCTTTGGCAAGCCCAATTTTTTCAAAAATGGTATAATATCCATTCCACACCCTGAGCTTGAAACATTAGAAAAATACGAGGCTCGCACCATTCGCGGAGGTTTACAGCCATATTATTCCACCACAGAAAAACTGCGCAAGAGCTTCATCACATCACGTGTAATAAGTGAACTAGTTGCCAAGGCACTGGAAATTTTGGACAATATCCCGGATTTTATGCCACAATACCTCATCGAGCGCATTGGCTTCTTATCACTGGTAGAAGCATTGAAAAATATTCATTTTCCAGAAGACACACATAAGCTACGACTGGCAGAGTTCAGGCTAAAGTTTGATGAATTCTTCATTAACCAGCTATCGCTAATCAAGCAGAAAAAGCTGAGAACGCAAAAAATACCTGGCTATATCTTTGAGCGTGTTGGCGATTATTTCAATCGTTTTTACCACGAAAAACTCACTTTTGAACTAACAGGTGCACAGAAACGTGTCTTGAAAGAAATCCGCCGTGATTTCAAATCAGGACACCAGGCCAACCGCCTCCTGCAAGGAGATGTGGGCAGCGGTAAGACTATCGTTGCCCTGATGAGCATGCTTATAGCACTGGACAATGGCTATCAAGCTTGCCTGATGGCCCCGACAGAGATTTTGGCACAGCAGCATTATAACAACTTCATTGAACTGCTTGACGGACTGGATATTAACTTTAGATTACTAACAGGCTCCACAAAGACCAGGGAAAGAAGAATTATTCACGAGCAACTAATGAAAGGCGAGCTCCAGATACTCATAGGCACACATGCCCTAATCGAAGATACTGTACAGTTCAAAAAGCTGGGATTGGCCATAATTGACGAACAGCACCGCTTTGGTGTGGCCCAGAGGGCTAAGCTCTGGCAGAAGGGGCAAACCCCTCCTCATGTCATCGTGATGACAGCCACACCAATACCCCGCACACTGTCCATGACCCTCTACGGTGACCTGGACGTGTCTATCATTGACGAGATGCCACCTGGCAGAAAACCCATTATAACCAAGCATGTCAAAGAATCACAAAGGAGGCATCTTTACAACTTTATTAACAAGGAAATAGCCAAGGGACGCCAGGTTTACATTGTGTACCCACTGATCAAAGAATCAGAAAAGCTTGATTACAAAAACCTGGAACAAGGCTATGAGCATATCGTGCAGATTTTTCCTCCCCCTAAATACCGTGTGGGCATTCTTCATGGCCAGATGAGACCCGAGGACAAAGAGCTGGAGATGAAACGCTTTGCCCGTGGAGAGACACAGATTCTGGTAGCTACAACTGTGATAGAAGTAGGCGTCAATGTACCTAATGCCACTGTCATGGTCATTGAGAGCGCCGAACGGTTTGGACTTTCGCAATTACACCAGCTCCGTGGACGTGTGGGCCGTGGCGGTGACCAGTCTTACTGCATCCTGGTAACAAAAGATAAGCTCAGCAGTGATGCCCGCAAACGCATTGATACAATGGTCTCCACGACTGATGGTTTTAAGATTGCAGAAATGGACCTGAGATTGCGTGGTCCAGGTGACATTTTCGGTACGGCACAGAGCGGTTTCCCATTTCATTTCCGCATAGCCAATCTTTCTAAAGATGGTGCTATACTTCAATTGGCACGCAATGTGGCAGAGGAAGTGCTCAGGGAAGACCCAGAGCTATCACGACCAGAGCATGAATTACTCAAACGTGAGGTAGACCGTGAAATAAAGCGTAGCCCATGGGGGTTGATTAGTTGATTAATGCCATATTTTTAGTTAAAGAAAAAGACTACTTTTTGCAGGGAAGACACTAATTAGAAAAGACTTGACAAAATCATTCTCCTGCATTAGAAATTTGATAAATTCGGAAGATATTAGGCTTCGTGCTACTTTATACTCATTTTATTGGCCTTTTATGCCTCTTGCGATATGGACGCTCTCCGATGTAATTGCCTGGCGGGTAATATTCACACACCCAGTAATAAAATCCAGACTTTGACCGGGACAGGGCGCAACCGACCTTTCGCGTTGTATGCCATACGATCTGGGTATAATGTGCTGCCCTGTTGTCTGGTGTTATAGCACCTCCGTGGTAAAAAACCTTTTCCCTGGCCCACAGGTCCACAATAAACTGCGCTGAGACAAGTACAGAAGCCCCTGCAATATTTTCTCCATATTTCCAGCCACTATGCCTTAGTCCTTTATCCTGGGCGGCCAGTGTGTCTGCCCATGCCTGTGCTATGGCTTCTAATTTTCCGGACCACACAAGCGGTGGCACACCGACCCGGGAGCGGTAATGATTGTGTCTAAGTAGTATGGCCTGTTTGTCTTCTTCCGAGAATATAACATCTTGTGCCACAGAGTAATAGCTTATTAAAAAGGCGATTATGTAAATAAGAGTCTTCACAGTTCAATTTTTTAGATTTTATACTTTTTACGGATTCTATCGTGCATGGATTTTAGCAGGTCATCATAAATTCTTAATTAAAATGTACTAATAATCAATGCATAAGCTCCCAGCTAGATTGTTTCTGCACGCTTGCCAAGTACCACAGTTTTTAACAGTACTTGTTGTAAAGATACGAAAAAAGGGGCTGACTTTACGAGTCAGCCCCTTTTTTTCGTGTACCTCTGACGGCTAATTTTACCTGATACCAAATGCATAATAAGCCACAGTACCATCTGGATAAACGCCCTGGATATAGACACCACCTCGTACGTTATTAATAACTTTCTTTAGCTCATCGACTGAATGGATAGCATGATCATTAATCTTTACAATGATGAATCCAGGTTTAACACCCACTGCACGCAATTTGCCAGGTCCTAGGTCAACAACCCTGACACCGTATTTGATACCCAGCTGGGCCAGTTCATCCTGTGATAGATCCTCAAATGTAGCACCCAGTTGGTCGATACGCTCAGCTACCTCGACTGTGGTTTTGCCGTGGGAGTTACGCAGAATTACTGGTATATCCAGCCTCTTACCATGGCGCAATATTGTGACAACGACCTTATCACCTGGGCGGTGCTGGCCGATTTTTTCTAGGAGCTCAGGCACATCATGAACTTCAATACCATCAACAGCAACAATAACATCTCCCACCTTGATACCTGCATCTTTAGCAGCGCCATCAGGTATAAGATCCATAACAGCCGCACCATCATAAGTAGATAGTCCAAATTTTTTAGCAATTTCATCATTAATATCAGAAACAGAAACACCGAGGAAGGCACGTTGAACAGAACCATATTCGATCAGGTCAGCCACGACCTTTTTGACGATATTAACAGGCACAGCAAAGCCATAACCTGCATAAACACCAGTAGGAGAAGCAATTGCAGTATTTATACCAACTAGTTCGCCCTGTAGGTTAACCAGCGCACCGCCACTATTACCAGGGTTAATAGCAGCATCAGTCTGTATGAATGACTCAATAGCATAACGGCGGTCAATGATACTAACGCCACGGCCTTTGGCGCTAACAATACCTGCAGTGACTGTAGATGTGAGGTTAAATGGGTTACCAATAGCCAGCACCCATTGACCGACCTTGAGCTTATCTGAGTCACCAAATGGGAGAACAGGCAGTTTATCAGCGCCAATCTTAATCAAAGCAATATCTGTTGTGGGATCACGTCCAATGACCTTTGCTTTGAAGGTTCTCTTGTCAAACAGTGTGACTGTTATATTAGTAGCGTTTTCCACCACGTGATTGTTTGTCACGATGTAGCCATCAGATGAGATAATAACACCCGAACCACTACCTTTTACCTGTGGTATTTGAAAATTACCGAACGGGAAACCAGCCCAGTTTGGCTCAACGTAATATTCTGTTTTGATATGCACCACAGCTTTACGGGCTTTTTCAGCCGCTAAGGTGAAGTCCAGATCAGTGTTAATCACGTTAATGTCCTTGTCATGGGTTGGTATTGTTTTTACCTGAGCCTGATCAGAAGTTGGGACAATGTTTGTGTTGTCAACATGGTTATTATTAACAAGATATGCAGCCATTCCAAAAGCCAGCAGTCCGCCGAACATTCCAAATACAAAGCTCAATAAATAATTCTTAAATCTTTTTTTAGCAGTCATGGTTCTGTGTGTTTTTATTTCTACTCCTAAATTAAAAACTCGCAATATTTACGGTTAATTTTACAAATTAAAAAATCTAAAATTCTGTATTAATCTTTCTTAGACCAGATGTATATTTCCTCAGGTTTCAACGGGCGGTAAAACCAAAGCCATTGAAAACCATTAAGTTTTGTGTCTTCCTCAGTAAGTTGTGATGGGGGTATAATGCTCCCTTTAGGAGATCCTATTGCCAGGATGGATCGCACTTTTTTTTCACGGATAAAAATACGTATTGTATCGCAAGTCATTTTATTAACGCCCATTAGCACAGAGTCCTGGAAAAGGAAATAAATTGCCTGTGCCTCTTGCTGTACCTCTACCTCACGCAGCTCACGTTTTTTGAATTTTATTTCAATGTTTTTTCCCTTAATCTGGTTAAATCTGTCGTCCAGTGTGTGCTCTACGATAAAGGCATTACCTATGACCACAAGTTTGTACGGGTCACCATTGAGCGTGAGTAACTCCATGAAGTCGCCTGTGATC
This sequence comes from Bacteroidales bacterium, assembly GCA_027031265.1. Classification (GTDB taxonomy): domain Bacteria; phylum Bacteroidota; class Bacteroidia; order Bacteroidales; family S143-33; genus S143-33. The sequence goes on from JALVRO010000343.1 coordinate 9,494, forward strand.
TGAATACTATCAGACCATAGTACAGGGCTGCCGTATAGAAACAATGTGGAGTCGAGCATTGAATACACAGCACTGTCTGCCTTGACCTGTAGACCGCGCTGGAACCCTTTGACGTGATGATAAGCCAGCACTTTGCGATAAACAAAAGTATCCTGTTCTTCGCGCACTGTGTCCATATATGAATAAATGGTATCGCTTCGTAACCAGAAAGTATCTTTCTCTCGATACTGCGTCAACACAGCGTCATGAGCTATGAGAAAATGTTTTGTCTTCTCGTTCATCTTGCCAATCTTTCCGGTGAGTGTGTATTTTTGCACAGTATCAACGATCCGGACATTGCCACGTGCCATTACATTCCCGCTATTACGGTCATAATCAATATTTTTAGCAGAAATTTGTTGTTCCTTGAAATTTATCTGCGCACCTGATCGAATATTTGCTTTTTGTCGTCTGTGGTCAAAGCTTCCCCTGGTACAGAACAGATCCACAGAATCGCCCACAATGTGTGTTTTCCCGAAGAAAAAGGATACTTCTTTGTCAATATCGTGATAAAGGGAATCTGTAAAGATATTGTACTTCTGGCTCCTGAGTATAACATTTTTGCTAAAAACTAGAGCTTTCTGGCTGGGCATGTAATAACCGTGAAGACTGGTAAGCGTATCAGTACGGGTAATGATTTTACCCCATTTGTCATAATATGCCTTATCCTCCCTGAAATCATACTTCAACTCTGAAGTAAACAGGCGAGTGGTATCTTTTATCATCCGCACATTACCATTGAAGTAAGCAACCTCTTCGTTAGCATTATAACGCAATGAGTCACAATACAATAGGACTGTATCCTGCTGATTAATCTTAATGACCCTGACATCCCCGAAGCCTTTCATTTCATTGGCCTTGCGGTCAATAAAGGCACTATCGCAGTATATGGTTGTCTGCTTGTGTGAGACTATGACCTGACCTTTGAGGATTTGCACATCTCTTCCGAGTTTCTTTGTGCTATAGAGATAATTAGCGTGGACAAATTCTATAGGTTCGTTTCCCTCTTTCTGCTGTGCTAGCAAAGGAGTGATAATAAATAAAAGGCCCCATAGCAGGAGAAAAAAGTTTTTTCTCATAAGAAAAATTTTTTTGCAAATATAAATTGATGATTTTTGTAAAGCTAAAAAAAAGCATTTTTAAACAAGAACAAAAAATGATTAAGGCAGTAATATTTGACATGGACGGACTGCTAATAGACTCAGAGCCGTTGTGGATGGAGGCAGAAATAGAATTATTTAGCCATCTGGGGCTGAAACTCACACCAGAAGACTGTAAACAGATGCAAGGTGTTAAGATACCAGATGTGATCAGTCACTGGTTTGAGGTAAAACCATGGCAGGGCATGAGTCTGGAAGAAGTGGAGAGACGGCTAGTAGAGCGAGTCAATGAGCTAATCAGAGAAAAAGGACAGATACAACCCGGTGTGAGAGCGACTCTGGAATTTTTTAGGCAAAGGAATATTCCCATGGCTGTAGCTTCATCGTCCACACCGGATCTTATTGAGATGGTGGTTAAAAAACTGGGAATTGAGCAATATTTTGAATTCTTACACTCCTCAATGCATGAACGACGTGGTAAACCACACCCAGATATTTTCCTGACAGCAGCTAAAAAATTAGGTCAATCTCCAGGGGATTGTCTTATATTCGAAGATTCACTCAATGGAGTAATAGCTGGCAAAAAGGCAGGCTCTACCGTGGTCGCTGTGCCCTACCCCGAAAATTTCAATGATCCTGGCTTTGACATAGCTGATATGAAACTACGTAGCCTGGAAGAATGGGACCAGGAAAAGTTTGACTCAATCCAGGTCAAGGTCTAGTTTTTCCCACAGGTCTGGTCTGAGCTTACGTGTGCGTTCAATAGACTGCTTGAGGCGCCATTCCTCAATTGCTTTTTGATTGCCTGAAAGAAGGACTTCTGGCACTTTCCAGCCTTTAAAATCAGCTGGACGAGTATAAACAGGCGGCGCCAGAAGGTTATCCTGGAATGAATCAGTCAGGGCAGATTCGCTATCACCCAGAGCCCCTGGCAATAGTCTGACCACACTATCCACAATAACAGCTGCCGCCAGCTCTCCGCCCGAAAGAACATAATCTCCTATAGATATCTCCCTGGTTATCAGATGTTCACGCACACGATGATCCACACCTTTGTAATGACCACACAGGATAAGAATCTTATCCAGGGTGGAAAAATAATTAGCTGTTTGCTGTTTATACTGCTCTCCATCCGGAGTGGTATAGATTATCTCATCATACCCTCCGCGCTTTTCTGTAAGCGACTGAATAGCATTGTATATAGGCTCTATCATCATGACCATGCCAGCACCTCCTCCATATTGATAATCGTCTACCTGGCGGTAATTTCCCTTTGCAAAGTCACGTAGATTTACTACATTTATTTCTATAAGTCCTCTTTCTTGTGCACGTTTTATGATAGAATATTTAAAAGGACTATCGAGTATCTCTGGGACTACTGTAAGGATATCGATTATCATTTTTACAATTTTTAACTATTTGTTTAAACTTTTAGATTAAAATTCCGTATAAATTTATGTAACAAGTAGATACAAGGAGCTATAAGATGACAAGCGTCAGGATCTTTAGCACAATATTACTACTTTTTTTCGCAAAAGTAATCTTTGCACAATATTTAAACAAGCTTCCTTTCATTGATCTAAATATCAACGAACAATTAAATAACACATATATCACAGCAATCACCCAGGACGACCTGAGATTTCTTTATATTGGTACACAGGCTGGACTTTATTTTTTTGATGGGCACAGCATAAAAAGAATAGACCTGTACAATGACCAACAAAATTACATCACAGCTCTGTTTTTCGACGACAAACACGGTGCGAAACTATGGATAGGAACTATTAATGGTCTGGTTTTGCTGAACAAGAAAAGAAAACGGTTAAAGTGCATACTAAAAAAAACAAAACATACAAACTGGATATATGCTATTTATCAGGTTTATGATGATAAAATCTGGGTATCAACAAATGATGGAAAATTATTTGAAATTGATGCCAACACACTAAAAACCAAACTAATAAAAGACACCCACGTTGTCCAGAAAAATATAATTTACGATATCACAAGGCTCAGCGACAACCTATGGCTATCCACGCAAAAAGGGATTATCAGTTATGATGTCCCTACAAGGAAAAGCTTCCTTTATAGAAACAGCCTTATAGAGCAGAACAAGTCTTCTGGCAATCTACTGAGTCTGATTAACAAAATTTACACCTCCAACAAGCTAATTCTGAGTATTTCTGACCCATCTTTAAATCAAGTTTTCAAACCTTCTTCCAGAACTTTTATCTCTACCATTAGCCTTAATGGCGTAGAAATAGAAATGGACACAGGCATTAATTATATCAATACTCTGAAAATATACGCACCTGTAAATCCACTTATAATAAACCCCGGCAATATTGACTATAATACATACAAATACAAACTTACAGGCCTTGAGACAGACTTTTCTTACACAACTGTGCACCGCATATCATACCAAAATCTTAGTATTGGCCAGTATACGCTCTATGTACAAGCTATAAATGCTTTGGGACGGACAGACTTCCAACCTATAATGCTTGGCATACAAGTCTTCAGGCCACACAAAAACCTTTTTTTATCCAGAGCAATGAAAACTATGGCCTTGATACTAACATCTATTATAATCGTTATCCTTGGACTTCTTTATTCATTTATGCGTAGCCAAAAACTTCTGAAAATCATCAAAAACCAGAAGCTAGAACTGGAATTTAGAAACCAGGAGCTAGAAGAAAAAATCAAAACCGTCAGGGAACAAGCTAATTATATCGAAAAACTAAACACTGAGCTAAAAAAACATTATGATGAGCTAGAGTTTTCAAATAGACTACTTAAAGAAAAAGAACAAATCCTGGTTGAGCAGAACGCTGAGATAGAATCCAGTCTTCAATATGCCCAGCAAATACAAAGAATGCTTCTACCTGGTATTCATGAGATTTCACAAATCTTTGAATCGTTCTTTATTCTCTATATCCCCAGGGAATACATTTCTGGAGATTTCTACTGGATAAGCCAGATTGGCCAATACAAACTGGCTATAGTAGGTGATGCTACAGGCCATGGCGTTCCTGGAGCTTTGGTGAGTATCCTGGGCATGAGTATTATCAAAAAACTAATCAGTGAGTACCACATAATAGATCCTGCTGACATTCTCAATAAACTCCAGGAAGATCTAAGAGGCTTTTACCACAAATACAAAGGAACAGAAGTCTCCCCAAGCCTCGAGAAAGAAGGCTTTGCCCTGAGCATTGTTAGGATCAATCCTCAAACACAGACTATTACTTACTCCACAGCAGGACAGGTGATATACCTTGTTGATGTACAAAATAATGATCTTCACGAACTAAAGGACTCCCGCCGTGATATTACATTCGCCTTTCCAGGGCCTATATACAACCAGCACTCTGTTGAGTACCGCAAACACGACATGCTTTATCTATTCACTGATGGTTATCCAGACCAGATAGGAGGGAAAGATGGCAAAAAATTCAAATACCACAGACTCAAATCTATACTTCTGAAAACATCCTCCCTTCCAGCCGAAAATCAAAAACTTATCCTGGAAGAAACATTATTCGAGTGGATAAACACTCCTCAAAAAAATGACATGGATCCAATCTTCCAGATAGACGATATTACAATATTAGGTATCAGGCTTTCCTGATTATTTTCCATGAAATAAGGCTTTATTTATTTAAAAACTTTTAAAATTACTTTTTCTAGAGTAAATTTGTATTACTCGAATCTGTAAAACAGTACATGATGACTCTTGACATATATGCCGGGACAAAGATATTTCATCTTACAGACGAACCTAGTGAATATCACATACATTACACAGACCGCAAACATCTCAAAGAAATCGTTGACAAATTCCTGGAAGGTTTTTATACTGAAGTATATGTTTACCACAAAGATATAAATGAACTTTTCAAAAACTTCAAAATTTTTTTCCAATTCATTGAATCTGCAGGCGGCATTGTATTCAATAAATACGGCCAGATACTCTTCCTGAGAAAAAATCAGATCTGGGACCTGCCCAAAGGCAAAATAGAAATTGGGGAAACACCCGAAGAAGCTGCGCGAAGAGAAGTACGTGAAGAAACTGGGCTGGATAACTTAACTATTGTCAATAGCTTACCTACATCTTTTCACATCTTTCGTAGAAATAGCAATAACTTTCTCAAAAAGATCTACTGGTACAAGATGATTTACAATGGCATAGGACAGCCTCGTCCCTTGCGGTCCGAAGGTATAGTTGAGGCACGCTGGTTTGACCGGGACCAGGTCCTCTTCCTTCTCGACAGGCTACATCCTAATCTTATCAAATTAGTAAAAAACGTCATATCATGAAAATATTACATACCTCTGATTGGCACATTGGTCGCAGAATCGAAAACATATCCCTGAACCAGGAATTTGATCTTTTTGTCCGGTGGCTCATACAAGTTATCGAAGAACAACAAATCGACGTATTGATAGTGGCTGGAGATATATTTGACACAGGCATGCCATCTATAGCAGCACAGAAGCAATACTATACAACTATCTCCAGACTGGCTAATACCCAGCTACAAAAAATCATCATCATTAACGGTAATCATGACTCTGCAAATTTCTTACTGGCTCCTAGCATTATCCTCTCAGGACTAAAGACTCACATCTCAGCAGGACTTCCACAGAATCTCGAGGATTTAATTATTACTTTGCCAGAGAATAACCCACAAGTGGTAATAGCTGCAGTGCCTTATCTGAGGGATATAGACATCATAAACTTCTTCCAGGACAGAGCTGAATCAATAAATACAGGGAAAAACATTGCTGCTTTTTACCACCAGGTAGCAAACCTTGTCAAAGACTATAAAAAACAAGGCCTTCCTATCATTGTCACAGGACATCTGTTTGTCAGCGACAGCGCCCATAACGAGCAAGATCATAGTGATTACACGCTGGGCGGACTGATTGATGTGAGAAGCTCCCAGCTTCCAGACATTTTTGACTATTATGCACTCGGTCATGTGCACAGACCATGGAAGCAGAAAAATAAAAACGTCTATTATTGTGGAAATCCCTTTTATATGGCACTAAATGACATTAAAGCTGGTATAGCAAAAGGAATCAATATAATTGACACACAAAACATTACAAATATCACAAGGCTTGAAACACCTTTGTGGAGACAAATGGTACAATTTCAGGGTGATTTTGACCAGGTTTCTGAGCAGATAAAAAACTTTGAAAACACTGGCATACTATCACCAGCTTATGGTTTTGTTAAAATCACAGACTACCCTGACAACAAGCCCATGGACCAGCTTTATGAGCATCTGCTCAGCCTTAACCCGGATAACATTCACATTATCAAGGCAATATTCCCACCAAAGCAAATTACTGCCAAGACCAATAATCAAGACCTTACTGCGTTAAAAGAATATAGTCCCCGGGAAATTCTACAGTTCCATCTGGACAGAAACGGTTATGAGCCAAAGATTAAAGAACAATTAATGCAGACATTTGACGAGCTAATAACAATTTATAGACAGAATCAGGGCTAGATTAAAACTTTGGTTAGCAAATTGCTTATTAATTTTTCAAGTTATCAGTGTGCCAGGTATGAAGCGTAAAATCAGATATATATTAATAGCCCTTTTTGTACCATTATGTATTCATGCGCAATATTCTTACCAATGGACAAGACTTTTTGGAAGTGATACACTTATGGAAGCCACTTCCATTGGCACTACAATTTCTGGTAATATAATAATAGCAGGCATAACCCGGCATAATGGTACTCACACGCTAATACAAAAATTATCACCACAAGGCCAGATTATCTGGAGCAAAGCATTATACTATCACCGCACTGCTGTACCTGTTAAGCTACTTGTGCAGCCAGACTCTAGCATCATTATAGCTGGATATATGCGGGACTGGGACGAAGGAAAAGAAAATATCTGGCTAGCCAGACTCGATTCTAACGGCACACTGCTATGGGAAAGAATGTTTTTTCAATTCGGATACAGTCAGGCCACAGATCTGAAAAAAACACTTGATAATGGCCTGCTTATCACTGCAAATCAATTCATTGAAAAAGATAATGCCTTTGACTGGCTCGTGATAAAGACCGATTCTCTGGGCCTGCTTCAATGGTACCACACATCCGGTACACCTTATAATGACAATCTGAATGCTGCAGCTGTCTTACCTGACAACCGTTATGCTGTAGCTGGATATGTCTCTATTAACAGCGGCGGGCAAAAAGTATTGGCTCTCTCTGTATACGATAACCAGGGTAATGAATTAGCCTATAATGAGTTCAAAAACCTTGGCTTTTCAGAAGCTATGGACATAACAGCAACCAGTGATACCAGCATTGTTGTGGCCGGGTTCACAGTAGATAGCCTATACAAACATGACATTGTTATAATCAAGCTTGATGAATGGACCGACAGTATTTGGACACGTGTGGTGCACATGCCTCTGCGACAAATCCCCTTTTCTGTAATAGAAGCCTTTGACCATACCTATGTCATTGCGTACAATCTACTTAACGGCGAAATGCCATACTCAGATATTGGTATTTTGCAGCTTAGTCCCGAGGGAAACATAATTTTCAGCCGTTTGATGCGCAGGCCAGGTGATGATTTCATTGCCCAGCTTATAGAGCAACGCGACAATAGCCTTGCTTTGCTGGCAACAAACTTCATAATTGGCCATGGCTGGGTCATCTCTCTTTCCAGGTGGAATAGTATGATGACCAGTGACTTGTGGTTCATATTTCCCCGTAAAAAAATCATTGCTTTTAGCCAGGAGCATATTAACATAAAAGCATGTGTTAAAAGCTATATGATGCCCAGACAGGTAGCCGTCTTTGTCAATAATACACCTGTGGATACCATTACCAACTTTGCCCTGACACAGGATCATCGATGTGCATTTACCTTTAGCACTGACCTGAAATTACGCCTCGGTGTTAATGTGGTCAAGTTTGAAACTACAGATTACAAAGGCTTTAAATTTATTCGTAAACGTGTGATTATATATATACCTTTGCCTAATAAAACCTGGTAAAACCACAATACCTATGTCTGCTAAATCCAAATGGCTAAGCATATTAATCCTTGTACCCTTGCTAATGGCACTCACACAATCACCTTATTACCAACAGACTATCTCCATGCCCAGGAAAATAAACCCTCCTTTCCTTCAGACTAGCGCAACATGGGCCCGTCAGGTTTTCGATTCAATGACACTGGACGAAAAAATCGGACAACTATTTATCTATCAGGTATATCCAGGATCAGCTAACAGCATCACACAGGTCAAACAATACATCAAAAAATATCATCTGGGCGGCGTTATCTTCTTTCGGGGCCAGGCCAACCAGATAGCTAATCTGACAAGACAATTCCAGAGCCTCTCACCCAGAGTGCCTTTATTCATGTCAATAGATGCAGAATGGGGCGTTAATATGCGAATCCCTGGCACTATAAAATTCCCTTATCAGATGACACTGGGAGCCATCAGCGACAATAGACTTATACTGGACATGGGACACGAAATAGCACATCAGCTTCATTTACTTGGTCTGAACATGAACTTTGCTCCTGTTGTCGATGTCAACATCAACACCCGTAATCCTGTCATTGGTGTACGCTCATTTGGTCAAGAGCCGGCAAATGTTGCTGCCAGAGCCTTTGCTTATGTGCAAGGCTTGCAAGATTCTGCCATACTGGCCTTTGCCAAACATTTCCCAGGACATGGTGACACTGACAAAGACTCACACAAAACACTGCCTGTTGTCCCCCACCCTTTCGAAAGACTCTGGGATGTAGAGCTCTACCCTTACAGACAGCTTATCCCCATGGGACTGACAGGTATAATGGTTGCCCATCTCTATGTCCCCACACTCGAAGACGCTCCCAATACTCCCACAACTCTCTCGAGAAATGTTGTACACAACCTATTACGTGACTCGCTCCATTTCCAGGGACTCGTTATTACCGATGCCATGACCATGCAGGGAGTGCTAAAATATTATGCTACAGGCGAAGCAGAAATACGGGCATTACTGGCAGGTAATGATATCTTGCTCATGCCTGCAGATTTACCCCTTGCATATAATGCCATCAAACAGGCTGTGCTAAAAGGCGAAATACCTCAGCAGGCCATAGACAGCGCAGTGATGAGAATATTACAGGCAAAACAATGGTTACGCACCAGACAGACACTGGCTGCCAGTCCAGACACAGTGCTTAAAATGATTAACAATCCTCAAGCACAACACCTTAGCCTCAAACTCTATGAGCATGCTATTACCCTGGTCAAGGACCGAGACTCTATCATTCCCATACGCCACCTGGAACACAAAAAAATAGCCGTCGTATCACTTGGAGCAAAGGATAATAATCCATTCCAGCAATATATCCGAAAATATGCCCGTGTGGATGCTTACTCCCTGCCAGTAAATGCTAGATACGAAGCATATCAGCAGCTGAGAAGCCAGGTCAAAGATTATGACCTGGTCATAGTATCTGTGCATGCCTCCAATAGTTTCCGCCCTCCAATGTATGGAGTGAGCGACAATGCACTATGGTTCGTAGCACGTCTGGCCAATGAAACCAATGTTATATTGGATCTATTTGCCCCTCCTTATTTGCTTAACCAGTTTAAAAACCTATCTAAAACAAGCACAATCATCGTCTCTTATGAAAATGTACCCTTTGCACAGCAAGCCTCAGCAGAAGTAATATTTGGCGGTATTCCGGCACTGGGACACTTACCCGTTGCTGTAGCTGGCTTCAAAGTTGGTACCGGGATAACTACAAAGCGAATAAGGCTTAAATATTCTTCTCCTTTAGAACTTGGCATAAATCCAGTGGATCTCAAGGCTGTTGACTCTATTATACAGGCAGCTATTGATAGCGGCGCCTTTCCTGGCTGTCAGATCCTGGCAATAAAGGACACTGTGGTATTCTTCCAGAAAAGCTATGGTTACCTGACTTATAGCGAGCAGCATCCTGTGGAAGAAAACACATTATACGACATTGCCTCTTTGACCAAGACCACTGCCACGACTCTAGCATTAATGCGGCTTTATGATCAGGGGAAATTTGATTTCAACCGCAGGCTAAGTTACTATTTCCCTGAACTGGACACCACAAACAAAGCAGATCTGAGAATCATTGACATCCTCACACACCAGGCCCGGCTAAAGTCGTGGATTCCGTTCTATCTGCACACATACATCAAAGGCACACGACAGCTAGACCCGCATTATTATTCACATCATTGGGATTCGCTCCACTCAATACAGGTAGCCAGCAATCTGTTTATTTTAAACACAATCAAGGACACAATCATCAAAGAGATAGCTCTATCAAAGCTCACCAGGCGAAAGCGTTATCTATATAGTGATCTGGGGTTTATACTTTTCCGCTATCTAATAGAGCGCCAGACAGATACTGCTTTTGACAAATATGTGGAAACCAATTTCTATCGGCCACTGGGTGCATGGCACACAATGTTCAATCCCATGCGACAATTCTCCCCATCACAGATAGCCCCGACTGAAAATGATACGTATTTCCGCCATCAGCAGGTGCAGGGCTACGTACATGACTATGCTGCGGCCATGTTAGGAGGTGTCAGTGGACATGCAGGACTTTTTTCCACAGCCAATGACCTGGGCATTATTTACCAGATGCTTCTGCAAAAAGGCTATTACGCAGACCGCCGATACATTAACGCCAACACTGTGACACTGTTCACCACAAAACCTTTTCCCCGCACCAACCGCCGTGCACTCGGCTTCGACAGCACAGACGGAGAAAAAGAAAGACTCTACGCTCCTTCTGCTTCACCTAATAGCTACGGACACACAGGCTTTACAGGCTGTATGGTGTGGGTGGATCCCAAGTACAATTTCATCTTTGTATTCCTGGCAAACCGTATTTACCCCAATATCAAGAACCACAAGATCTATCATCTCCGTGTGCGCCGTAATATCCAGGAAGTATTCTACCAGGCTATCAAAAAAGCAGAAAACATGCACAAACTCGTCTCCAAATGAAACATAAAATTTTGTACATAATCCTTTTGTTAATGAGCCTCATTAGCTGCCACAAACCCCAGTCACAGACCGGTGTGCAGCTGGCTTTTTCGACAGATACCGTATTCTTTGACACAGTCTTCACACAGATTGGTTCTGCCACACGTATTCTCAAGGTTTATAATACCTCGGCTAACGATGCTATAATAGACCATATCTACCTGGCAGGGGGCAATGGCTCAGATTTTCGCCTCAATATCAATGGTGTACCTACCAATTCAGCTACAAACGTCTATTTACCAGCACATGATAGTCTTTACATCTTTGCAGAAGTCACTGTACAGCCCAATAAGGGGTATCTGGTCAAGCAGGACTCGATTATATTCGAGCAGGGCAAGGACGTCCAGACAGTAAAGCTCCTGGCTATTGGATGGGATGTATTCCTGGTCAAAAAGCTCATTATCACATCCGACACTGTGTGGAACAGCGACCGACCTGTGCTTATATGGTATTATGCTGCTATTGACCGTGGAGCCTCCCTGACCATAACCAGAGGCACACAGGTTTTTCTCCACCGTTTTGCCGGTATACATGTTTTCGGCAGTCTCAGGGTAGCTGGGGCTGCCGACTGCACAGTGGTTTTTTCGTCAGACCGGCTCGAGAATGATTATAAAGACATTCCAGGTCAATGGGGCGGCATTGTTCTTTACCCCACAGCATACAACAACAGCTTTTCATGGTGCCAGATAAAAAACGGCATTGTGGGCATATCAGTTGACTCAGTGGCAGATACTGTGGAGATAGACCATTGCCAGATTATTCACCAGAGCTTTGCTAATGTGTTTGCCAATAATACCAATGTTAACATTTATTCCTCTTTGCTGGCCGATGCTGGATGGTACAATATAGCAGCAATAAACGGCGGCACATACAAACTGCTCGGCTCCACAATAGCCAATTATTACGCCTGGGGCACTATCCGCACAACTCCTGCCGTGACTATAACAAATTATTACATCCGCAATAACCAGCCTGTTTACGTAGCACCAGCAAATATAACAATCATTAACACAATAATTTACGGCAATCAAGAAAATGAACTTATGCTCTCCCCTGCCGAGCCTGGTCAAAACTTTTCTTACAGCATAAGCCACAGCCTGCTGAAAACAAACCAGGGCTACCAGACCACAGCTACAATAATTAACCAGAAACCCATGTTCACAGACATTGGCAAGTTTGATTTTACAATTGGCTCAGATTCTCCTGCCAAAGACAAAGCAGATCTTGATATAATCAGCTCTATGCCAGGATACTTACGCTATGATCTAAACCAGGCAGACCGTCTGGCCGACGGTCTGCCTGATATTGGAGCTTATGAATGGCAACAACAGTAAACTTATGTA
>JALVRO010000344.1 GCA_027031265.1 Bacteroidales bacterium
GTTTATCCTCACTGGTAATTTCTATTGTTTCGACATGATTATTTGATCTAACAAAAACAACATAAGCTCTGTTGACTTCCCTGCTAAAATTATCCTCTATCAAGACAGCATAGGCAATCATTTGCTGGCGTATAGGTTCATAGATCTTTCCTTCATACCGCGAAAATTTATAATCCAGAGGTGCCATTGTGCCATCTTTGAGCTCAAGTACCTCATCAGGCCTACCGCGCAAACTGCCATTGCTCAAGTAAGGAGAAAGGTACTTTTTAACTACTCCCAGTCTCTTACGTAGATACTCCTTGTTTCTTATTCGGCGTAGATCATGAATTTCCCGGCCTTTTTCGACCAGGTAATATTTATCTTCAAATTGTGGAATTTCCAAAACATACTGATAATAAATGTATCTAGGACAATACAAGTAATTGAGTATGTCAATAGGCATTATCATACAAACAGAGCTTTAACCTGATCCGTCACAAGTTTTTTGTCAAAGGCCTGACCTAGCAAAACTGTTTGTCTGAGTTCTGATTTATTCATGGGGAAAATATAAACCGAATCATTATCCTGATCAATCAAATCTTCTATTTCTACAGACAGAGCCTCCTTTTGTGCATCTTCTATTGTTCCAAGGAACACAGATTTTTGTACACGGTAAAGCCCATATTTCTTACAAATTTTGGCTACTTTGTTTCTAACTTTTGTATTTTGTATGTCATATAATACCCAGATTATCATGATATTTATATTATTAAGAAATCAAATGATTTGTTAACATCCAATGTTTTATCACTGAGTAATTTCTGGGCAAAACCAATTGCCTCTATCATAAGGATATCATTTCTTGTTCTTCGTTTGCCCTGATAATTAATTTTTTGGGTATCCAGGAAGTCAATAAGATGCTTCAACAACAGATCTTTTCCCTCTTTATTGAGCGCCAGGCCGCCTGTAGTCTCGTCTGTATGGGCTTTGTTCACCTTTTTTGTAGAGAATAGTTTAAACACTGTTTCATCCACCCATATACGATAAGGTTCTATGAAATCAAACACAAGACTTTTGTGATTGTAGTCATCTCTATGCATAATTCCGACGTAAGGATCAAGCCCTGCTATCATCAATGCCTTTTCTACCCTTGAGTATAGGACTCCATAACCATAATTTAGAAAAGCGTTGAACTGGTCACGAGCTGGGCGAGTACTTCGTCCATCAAACTGATAATGAGGTGGTAATAATTCGCTTAAAGTCCGAAAGAAAATCCTACCGGCAGTCCCTTCAAATCCTCGTAGAGTATCACTGATCTGGTCGATTGGCTTAGGATCTATGTTATTTATCTTTGCACGCATGTCTTTAATTTTCTTTGCTTGATCGTCAATATACTCTTGTCTGGCTGGGCGTTTTTTCTTCAGCCGCTGAAGGTAGTCATATTGATTCTTTAGTTTTCTGGCTAACCATTCTTTAATGTACATACTACCTTTTTCGGACATTGTGAGCATCAATTGTTGTCTCCTAATCTTAGTTGTACTACCAAGCCTCGAATGCCAGAACCTGCCAAGAGGATTGCCTAACCCGTCGAGCACAACTATATCAATCTGATGTTTAAGTGCCAGAATAATTGCATCAGTACTAACTGCTGCGCCATTGGTTATTACTATTCCCTGAATTTTTTGCGGCGCAAGATAAATCTTTTTATTTGTTTTATCCTCCTGTGGCACACGTAATTCAAATATTTCATCCTTGACATGAAGATAAGTTCCATAAGTATTGATAAATAGATGCATAGTATTTAATTTTTAATAAGATAAAATATTCAGATCTGCAACGTAGCCTATATTTTGGCTAAAATCTTGCTCATCGTAAAAATAAAACTCACTGACCTGAGGGTTTATGAGATAAAACCCAGCTATTTGTTCTGCATCAATCATTATTTTGTCATCTCCAAAGGGTAATGGTACATTAACCACAAAGTCATAAAACTGTGCTTTTATTTGTGCAAAAGCTTCCTTTCGGTCAAATAGGTTTATCTGTGAATTATAAATTTCTATAAACCTGTCCCATACTTGTTGTGCTTCACAATTAAGCAAAACAAAGAGACTTTCATGTTTAACGTCTTCTATTAATTGCCATTTATTAACCTCCTGAAAATTCAATTGTAATAAATCCTTTTGCAAATTTGATATACTACTGCTGGCCAAATCTTTATGCACAATATGATAATAATTTTCTATCAGGTCGAGATAATCAATTTCTTCTATCTCATCAGGGAATTTAGACAAAATAATCCTTGTTTTGTCCAGTAAATCAGAACCATAAACGTAGCTAGAACTTCTCTGCCATTCTTTTATTTCATAAACAAAAACCTCCGAAGGCACCCTGTGCTCATTATAACGATTAGCTCTACCGGCTGCCTGTATCAACGAATCCAATGGGGCTAACTGGCGAATTATAGTATCCACAGAAATATCAACACCTGCTTCTACTAGTTGAGTTGATACTATAACCTTCTGTTTTTCATTATATTGCTTTATTTGAGAAATTACTTGTTTTCTCTCGTACGGTGTTATCAGGGTTGTTAAATAAAAAATGTCTATTTGTGCTTTATCTATGTTATCTCTTAGATATGTGAATAATTTTCTGGTATTGTTCTTTGTGTTAAGAATAATCAAAACATCCTTATTGCTGTTTTCTAGTATATATGTAAGACAAAACTCCAGAAAATCTTGTTCTTCTATTTGACCATTGTTTATGAACTTTGTTCGGTTAAACAATTTAAAATACTTTTTATAGCCTGGGACAAGCTCTATGATCTCCTTTCCAGGCTCAAAAATAAATGGTTGTGTAGCTGTGACAAACACAAAATAAGTATTAAAGATTCGAGCAAAAGTTTGAAAAACTAAACGAATCAGATTCCATAGCTTATAGTCTATTGTCTGTACTTCATCCAATATGACAACAGAATTTATAAGGTTAGGTATTTTAAGAATTTTTGTTTTGTCTACCTTGAGTAGTGTCTCCATTAGCTGTACAAAGGTTGTGGCTATTACAGATGCTTCCCAGGTCTCTATTAAAAAGACGCTTTTATCATAATCAAGGCTTTCTTGACCGTATTTATACCTAGGCTCTGACAAATGATGGTGCTTTAAAATAACAGAAGAATCCTGAGTGTCGAGTATTTCGCTAAAGACCTGAAAATTCTGATCTATAATAGATGTAAAAGGTATATTGATAATTATTGAGCCTGCGTTATAACCAACCTTCTGCCTTATTTTTTGTGCAACTGCAAATGATGTAATTGTTTTTCCCAGACCTGTGGGCAAACTAATTGAATAAAGATATTGTTCGCTATTAAAAACCCTGTCAATATTCTCCAGAGTTTTATAATATGCTTCGTTTTTTTGTCTATCAATCTCTGTTTGAGGGTTTTCAAAGCCTTTTTTCTGTCTATATTCTTTAATTCTGCCCTCTATATCAATGCTCTGTCTGGTCAAAGACTGAGTGAGTATTATGTCTTCCTTATCTGCATATAATAATGAAGAATAGATTAACACAAAAAGCAGTACTAATTCTATAATCTCGTTATTCGATCTGTCCTCTAAGTCATATAACCAGTCTGTCAGGTCAAATAAAATATCTTCATAAAGTTGGTTCTGAATAAAAGTTTTAAAGTCTTCGAAATCAATATCTTTACCAGATAAGTCGTGAATAATCTCTTGAATTTCTTTCTGAGGGAATGCTCTGATTTGAATGGACAGAATATCTTTTTGCCAATCTTCCAAGGCCAATTCATTGATAAGATTTCCCAGATTACCATGATGTCTCTTTACAGCAAGAAAAGCAAATAGCTTTAGGGCATTTTTGACAAAATCTTCCAGATCTTTTTCTTTTAGAACAAGGTCGAGAACATAAAGCACAAAAACTGCGGAAATTAGCGCATGTTGTGTGTTTTGGCGTATATCATAATATTTCTTCAGCTCGGGGATAAAATATTCTTTTTTCTAATTAGCTAATAAGTAGAGAAAAAAAACTGTTCCCTTTCCGATATCATAAAAAACAGCCGATATACGCATTACTTCCCTAATAATTTCTGTATCAATACCTGGAAGGGAAAAAGAAATCATTTTCCCTTCCAGTAGTTGGTGAGCTTTTTCGGACACTTCGCGCAAATGGTCAACTAAAAGTCTATCAGGATGAGATTTTAACATAACTACTTGATTTACAAAAAGATTATATTTCCGTGACCTGCAATATAGTAATAAAACTTTGGTTTAACCTTCATTGGTTGGCCTCTTCTTTCTATCAATACGTCGGCATATTCTGAGACTACTCTGGCGCCATCCATTTCCATTGGCATAGAATTGACAGAATAAAAAGAGTTGTAATCAAATTCTACAGGGTCCTCATCATATAAATGTTTCATATTGACTGCAGAAATAATCTCTACATAATCCTGACTGGGATTGTCCTTATATTCAACTTTTACCAGGTCTATAAACTCTATTTCGGAAATAAACTGTGCAAGACCGAGCGAAGGAGTAAATACAGGTTTTCGGCTCCTCACTCTCTCAACTAATTCATTAAAGTAATCCTGATTTTCCAGATCAACGTAAAATCTAAAATGAGGATCTTTTAGAAGCTCAAAATTAATCTGTGTATGAGGGTTTTTGTTCTTTCTCTTACTCAGGTCAAACCACGTATCCTTGGTATTAATCAAATTAAACCCCTGATTTATTATTTTAACTGGTTTAACTAGACTAATTGCAATATTAGCCTGGTTTTTGTTGAATCTCTCTTGAAGTGGCACAAAACCTTCAGGATAATCATTATATCTGAGCTCTCGCTCTATACCCAGAATAGCTCCTATGATACCCACTGCTGCCGTGCGTGTAGGTATAGGATAAGTCAAGGGCGAAGTTGTTGTATTATACTTACGAAAATGTCCGAAATCACTCTTTATATCAAAGATTAGAACTTGTTTGTCTGTCATTTTATTAGAGTTTGATTTCTTCAATTTCTTTACCGTCTGCAACCAACTTCAGACGGGGATCTTTCTGAAAGTGAATTTTCTCAATTTTTTCTTTATTCTCTTTGAGAGAGTTAAGCAGATCTGTAATGTCCAGATAATAATCATCAACACTACGGATTTGCATTTCATTCTTCTCTCCGCGAGTTTCTAATTTTACTCTCTGTCTTAAATTACCAATAAGGAATGGTTCCTTATAATCTATAACCAACAGAAGCATTGGTATCTGTCCAAATTTAGATCTAGAAATAAGGTTCTTTGTACCCTCCCAAATACCTTCTATCAACATTTTTTTATCTTCTTCTGTCATTCTGGTATATTTGGCTGCTTCCTCGTTAATCACACCATTAAAACCAATAAGCGCATAAGGCACGACAAACTCAGTGCGGAAAGTTTTTTGTTCCTTACCTTCGCCTGAGGCAAAAGCACCTGTACCCTGGATCTCAACAATCTTTGTCTTGTTCAATGATTTTCCCATCTGAAACTGTGTTGGGCCAGTAAAAGTAATCGAGCTTTTATCCAGTGGGATAACGCCGCCAAATACTCTGATATCAATACATTTATTCAAAACAGTATCTGAATCATTTTTAAAATCATTAGCTCTGTCCTTTCCTGAGTAAATTTTCCCGCCTTCTTTTACTATCTCACGAATAAAGATATCTTTGTCATCTGTGCCATTATAACCTTTGAATTCGAACCAATAGTCACGTATCGTCCTTTTTAGACGAACATCAGAAACAAGTACACGCCCTTCTTCATCGTCATATCTTGGGCGGTTTTCGTTCAATGGATCACCATTGGGATTGGTATTCTCTACTTCGTAGAGAAACAGTATCTCGCTACGGTTTTTAATAATGTTATTTGCCATCTGACTTATATTTTAATTGTTTTCTTCTTAATTTTCTCTGTTTTTGAATTTTGTAGCAAGCTCAATACCTGCCACAACATAGAAAGACAACTCATTATTAGACAGACTCCTAAGATGAGGGTAATTAACAACCAGTTTTTCTGCTATAATATTTCTCAGATCATTATACGCATAAGCACTGGTATATTGAGAAAGCTTAGCAAGAGCATCGGTATAAAGGCTCTGTACGAGTTCAGGACTAAGATGATAACCATGTAGTTTTTTCTCAAAAGGTGTGTTCTTCAGGCTTGAATATTGCAGATCCATTACATACTTAATGAGGACACCAAGAGCAAATAAGCCTACTTTCAGTTCTGAGTCAAAGAATTCTGGGTTTTCTTTGACAAACTTATTAAATTCATCGAGCAAAAAGCTTTTTGTGTTTTTTTCTGTTGGTTCCATATATCTAAAGTTTTTATTAAAGTTTAACAAACCTAATTCTATAAAATACAAATAAGCCATAATAGCCTTGTTCACAAAATTGTAAGGCACATCATGGGCCTTCCCAGATTTGGCGTTATTCATATTGGTACGGTAAGAATTCATAAAATAATCAAATACAAATTCTTTTAACAATGGTTTTCCAAGAAATGCATCCTGCACTACATCCAAAAACTTATCATTAAACAAGCTTCTAAGTATCCCATAACTAAAAATAAGCGGTTCTTTGCTAGACCCTTTTTGCTTTTTATCTTTTTTCTTTACCATCAAAGCCTCTTTGAACATTTCACGTCTATTTATTTTGGCAGGCACATCTACGAAAAGAAGCCTAAAACGAGATGGCAGAATCTCTTCAATGTATTTTATTATTCTAAAAGCACTCTGTTTCTGCTCATAAAAAATCAGATCCACAGTAAAATAGTTTTTCTCTTCAGCTATTTTTTTCATAACATAATCCTCAGCCCGTGCCTTTGCCTCTTTTTTTGCCCTCTCTTCTGCAAATGCAGTTTTTAGCCGTCTGACCAAGTTTTTATAAAGTTCTGGCCTGGTCTGTAAAATAGGGTTGGGCAAAGCAGCATAATTTGAAACATAAAACCAGGATGAAAGCTCACGTAATAAATAATTCTTACCCAGCTCTAATAACAATGCTGCTTCTCTGGAGACAGGATAATTTCGCCAGTTATCCTTTTGTCTAAAAAATCCAGCTACCATACCAGGTTTGTCAACCGTTGCATAGGTTAATGGAGCTGCAAGACCATAAACTTCATCTTTTTTCTGTTGCGTCACGGAACAAACCTTATCTTTTGCTCTGGATTCTCCAATGGAGGCCATATAATATTTTGATTCTATGCCAGTGTGCTCAATAAAGTCCCTGATAACATTAAAATCATACAGATATTTTTCATTGCCTTCAATAACAACTTTCAGGCTCAGGAGAAGTTTTTTCGTAACTTTTTTATCAAGTTTATTGGCTACTTCTAATACGTATTCTTCTATCTTTTTTCTGTTCTGCGTAATATCGTTCAGGATCATATCAAAATATTTCCCTTCTTCATAGTTATCTCTATAGAACTCCGAAAACTTCTTCAATCTATTGACAATAGCTTCGAATTTCTTTCTGATATTATCCTGTGTTTCCTCATGCTTCTTTCCAACAGAAAACTTAGTAGTGAAAGTTATATCACCACCTTTAGAAGCTCCTTTCTTATATGCAAGCTTTTTGTAATTATCATCATTAAATTTCTCCAAACTATGTCTTTCGAACTCTAAGTGCCAGACCCCATCTTGATCCTTATGAAATTTATAGACTAATAAAAGAGCATAAAACTCACCCTGCGAGAAAGGATGTTCTATAAAAACATCTGCTGGACCTGAGTTTTTATATTTTTCCAGCTCAATCTTCCCTAACTCTATTAGCGCTTTGTCGTGCATAAATTGTTTTTTTCTAATATGTTTTGTTTATTGGAAAATTATTTGGATTTTTACTAAAATAAGATTTAAATTCGTTTTTCAAAATTTTTTCGTCAATATTAAATTAATTTTAACGTAAATTTCCAACAAATGACAATAGACCAGATAATAATCCAATTCCCCGACATACCATTGCGCTCGCGGGATGGCCATAAACTACGTGGATTCTTTGGTAATTTATTCAAAGAACATTCTCCTCTTCTCCATAAT
>JALVRO010000345.1 GCA_027031265.1 Bacteroidales bacterium
GGCTCCGGGAATTGAACTAAGCCCTTTTTCTTTTAGTCTTTGTAAAACTTCTTTTATACTGATTTTGCTGATTTTTGCAATATAATCAATCTCAGGTGCCGAAAAACCGTGTATTGTAATTTGAGGATATTTATTGTGAATATGTTCTACCAAATTTTCGTAATAATCAATTTTAAGATTCGGATGGACTCCGCCTTGAAAGAGTATCTGAGTGCCGCCTATTTTAAGAAGCTCTTCAATTTTACTGTCAATTTCTTCAAAACTCAGTATATAAGCGTCTTGGTCTTTTTTATGTCTGTAAAACGCACAGAATTTGCAGTCCACCCAGCATACATTCGTATAGTTTATATTTCTGTCAACAATGAATGTTGTTATTTTTTTCGGATGCAGTTCTCTTTTTTTTTCAAGAGCCATTTTACCAAGGGTTATTAAATTTTCATTTTTTATTAAATTTACTGCATCTTCTTTGCTAAGTCTCAAATTCGCTCCTTTTTTTTGTATAATACATTTTATAGATAATATCAAAAAAGGTGAAATTATGGAAGAATTAATTAATGATATTTCCCAAAAAACATTAGAAGAGCTAAAAAAAGCCAAAAAACCTCCATATCCGCTTTATTACAAAGAAATTTTTAACTATATAGCATCCGATATGCATATTATCGATCAGCTAAATCCGAAACTTTTATGCGAAAATCCGTCATTTGATGAAAAACTCGTAAGTATGACTAAAAATACAATCGAGGATGTCCACCATAAAACAAAAATTATTAAAAATTCTTCCAAAGAAATAATAGAAGAGATTCAAGAGGTGGACCCGGAAGATTTAAAATCAAACATTATTAAATTTTCTGCTTTTCTGCTTCAAAACATTGAAGAGATGGAACAAAAAATAAAAGAGCTTGAAAGCGAGCTAGACAAGGCTTATAAAGAACTTTTGATTGACCCTTTAACAAGGGCTTACAACAGAAAAGCGCTTGAAAGGGATTTGCTTGAAATTCTTGAAAAAGGCAAAGACAAAGATCTTGATTTATGCATAGCAATGATCGATGTTGATAATTTTAAAGTTATAAACGACACTTACGGGCACTTAGTGGGGGATTATGTATTGATAAAATTTGTTCAGATTATGCGTTCGCTTATAAGAAGCAGTGACAAAATTTACAGATACGGGGGAGATGAGTTTATTATTGTTTTTAACAGGTCTAATTTATTAAACGCAAGAAAAAGTATCGAGAGAATTTTAAATAAAATAGAAAAAACTAAATTGAAATACAAAGATTACGTGATTTCTCTTACAGTCTCATCGGGAATTACATGTCATAAAAAAGGTGACGATGTAGATTCTATTTTAAACAGGGCGGATGAAGCGCTTTATGAAGCAAAAGTTACAAAAAATACTTTAAAAGTGAAATAATGAGTCTGTTTGACGGAATAATTATCGCAATAACTCTTATTCTTGCGATTAAAGGTTTTTTTAACGGTTTTATAAAAGAGATTGCCGGACTTGTAGGAATAATAGGAGGTCTGTTTTTAGCTTCAAAGTTTTATCATGCAGCGGGAGTTTATATTAATGAAAATCTTATCACAATTAAAAATCCTTCGGCGGTAGATCTTGTCGGATTTATTTCGGTATTTATAGGATTTTGGATTATAGCCGTTTTTGTAGGTTTTTTGCTTGGAAAAATACTTAAAATCAGCTCTCTTGGTGTTTTTGACAAACTGCTTGGAATGGCGTTTTCAGGAGCTAAATTTTTTATACTTGTGAGCATTGTTTTTGCACTTTTATACAAAGTCGAATTTATTAAAGAGAAAATCACTTCTTTTACAAAAAATTCGTTTGTATTTCCTGTAATGGTAAAAATAGGCGATGAAATAATAAATTTAAAACCCCAGGACATTCAAAACAGTATTAAAAATGTTAAAATTCCAATTAAATAAGCAAAAGGAGATTGATGTTTTCTAACGAATATGTAAAACAAAGAATGGCTAAAGCCGAAAAATTAAAAGAAGCAGGCATTAATCCTTACGGACATTATGCGAAAAGAAATACAAAAATTTCTGAATTTCTTGAAAAAAACAAAGATGTATACGATCTTGAAAACCAAAGAGACGAAAACAGAAAATTTATTGTAGCCGGAAGGGTAAAATTTTTAAGACTTATGGGTAAAGCCGCATTTTTTAAGATTGAAGATGAAAGCGGTATTTTACAGGTTTATATGAGTAAAAATGATTTAGGCGATAAATTCAACCTTCTTAAAAAGACCCTTGAAGTTGGTGATATTGTAGAAGTGAGCGGTTATCCTTTTGTTACTAAAACGGGAGAGCTTTCAATTCATGCCGATGATGTTAAAATTTTGACAAAAGCGATCCATCCGCTTCCTGAAAAATTTCACGGTTTACAGGATGTGGAGACAAAATACCGCCAAAGATATCTTGATATGATAATGAATGAAGATACAAGAAAGAGATTTAAATTAAGAAGTCAGATTGTATCGCTTGTAAGGGAGTTTTTCTTAAATAAAGGCTTTTTGGAAGTTGAAACCCCTATGCTTCATACGATCGTAGGAGGAGCTAACGCAAGACCTTTTATGACTCACCATAATGCGCTTGATATCGACA
>JALVRO010000346.1 GCA_027031265.1 Bacteroidales bacterium
GCTTGTTTTATTTTTTCTGCTGTGTAGTCCTTATCTTGAATGAAATCTGTTTTATAGTTCGTTGTCTTCATCTCTGGATAAGACATCAGCTCTATATAACGGGTATAGTTTTCCGGGAAATTGTTTTTGTACTTTCCAATGCTCTGTGCACTAAGTCCCCTGTATTGTCCAAAAGAAGAATTTGCTACCCAGGAATTGGCCAGATGATCATAAATTTCATTTATATCAGGCATTGATAACTCAAAGAAGTCGTAAATCTTTTTTAAAGTCTCCTCTGTTTTAAGCACTAGATCTTCATATTTAATAGCCAGGAAAAGAGGATTGTTTCTAAAATGCAAAGCAATGCCCACACTTTTTCTCCATACACGGATAGTGAACAAAGTAGGTCTTATTGAGCCCATGTATTTGTTGCCTTTGCCGAAATTAGCCGAATTTATTACATCACGTACATCTCTGATTATTAATAGTGTTTTGACGTTGTTCTCCAAGAAATATTCAATATATTCCTCACTTATAATCTCTTTGCTTCCTTTGAAAACAGGGCTTGAGTCAGGCTCTAAGGCATTGTGTAATGCACTAACATAAATCTTGTAAAATTCTATAAACGGAATATTTTGTGGAAGTTGACCCTTAATATTAAAAACTTCCTTTGTTTTTACACCATCAAAATTTTCTGCTAGAGAAAAAATCTCGTCAATGTCTTTTTCTGATATGTAATATTTCTGGAGGTAGTTGGTAAAATCTTCATACCGGTACCTTGTTTCATTGAAAAAAGTGCCTAAAGGTAGATTATCTCTGTAGCCTAGAGATCGCATAAAATTGTTCTTCAGGTATATATAGGCAGTAGGTAAGGGCTGCTCTAAAGAGAAAAAACGATTATCTACACCAATTAATTTTTGCAGTAAAGTAGTGCCAGATCTATAAGTCCCTGTGATAAAAAAATAACTCATTTTTTAAAGCTTTTCATGTACTTTGGTGCATCAGGTCCTGTATTAAAGATAAGGTCAATTATGCTAACCTCATGAATAAAAGGGGGTGTATAGAGCTGTGGATATTCTGGATAGCCAGAATAATCCATCCATTCTACTTTTATACCCTCCTGGTTAAATAAATCTTCATCCAGATATGATTTTGCAGCTGGACCAGATAGATATATATCAGCTTCAAGTTGTTTACAGATATTAAGCAATTTTTCGCTTTTGTCTCCTACGATATCAAACTCCATAGACCATCTAATCTCTGTAGTTATTCCAAGTATCTCGTTAATTGCTTTGATGAATTTAAAATTAATTTTGCTCAAATATTCTTGGTCGTCATCTAAATAGAGGGATTTAAATAAATCACTGTATTCTTTAAAATAAATAGATTTCTTGTAATTTAGTTCTATTGCATGCCAGTGTTTTTTTCTCCATTTCTGGTCAGAGACTTTCACATCTTTGATAGCAGCTAATCTGTATTGACCTTTTATCTGAACAGGAATAGTCAGCCACTGAGTACCTTGGGCAGTTTTTATTTTGTTCCTATTACGCCAGTCTCTTTTGGTATATTGCGCACTGTCATATATCACAAAAACATCTACCATCCCGATTATATCAAAATATCCTTTCCATGGTATATAATTAGACTGAATAATGGCTACGCGCTTCATATTCCTTTTTCATATTTTTAAGCAAATATAAAATTTTTTGTCAACACGAGGTAGGACAAATACAAAAAAGGCGTCCCCAGCAGGGACGCCTTTTAAAAAAGCTCCCCCGGAAGGACTTGAACCTTCGACACCCGGATTAACAGTCCGGTGCTCTAACCAACTGAGCTACGGGGGAATGAATACTCTCAAAAATTGCACTGCAAATATAAAAAACCTTCTGCAAATCTTCCAAATTTTTTTATAAAAAATTTTTGCTTAATTTAGATTGTTATAATTTTGCACGGCCTAAAAATTAACCAGATAAAAATGAGACAATTAGTTATAGTAGGTAGCCTGGCCTATGATGAGATCGAGACACCACGCGGTCGCTCTGGCCGTATGTTGGGAGGTGCAGCAGCTTATAGCGCACTGGCAGCATCATATTTTGATCTGGGTATTAACGTGATATCTATTGTAGGTGGTGATTTTAAACAGGAATTCTTTGACCTATTTTCCCGTCATGGGATTGACCTACAGGGTGTTGAAGTGCATGAGGATGAGAAAACTTTTTATTGGGCTGGTAAGTACTACGAGGATATGAACCAGCGCCAGACATTGATCACAGACCTTAATGTGCTGGAAAAGTTCGATCCTACCGTACCAGATGCATACCGGGAGCCTGAGATTTTGCTACTGGCCAACCTTTCTCCTGTTGTGCAGTACAAGGTCATTAAACAGATGAAACGCCGTCCCCGGCTGATTGTGCTCGACACAATGGACTTCTGGATCATGACAATGTTAGAGGAGCTCAATCAGGTACTCAAAGAAATAGATTTGCTCACCATAAACGATCAGGAGGCATACATGCTTTCGGGTAAGCATACTATACGTGCTGCGGCCGAGGAGATACTCAACATGGGACCACGTTATTTGATTATTAAGAAAGGTGAGCATGGGGCTTTGCTCTTCAGTAAAGAGAAAATTTTCTTTGC